>CAMRAP010000014.1 GCA_947039985.1 uncultured Odoribacter sp. | reverse complement strand
CCTATCATCAAAGTATCTCCCAAAGCATTTGGATGCGGACGAAAGTTCCCATATTAAATATAAAGGAACGAATCCTTTGAAATAGCACGTTGTAAATTAAAAAGTGCTCAACATTTGATTAAATGTTGAGCACTTTTTGTATCTACTACTTTTCCAGATTAATATCCAGCATTCTGATCACTCTGCAACAAAGGATTCAAATCCATTGCCGTTTGAGGAATAGGCATCAACATCAATTTATCTTCCCACCTCATCGGGAAACTAAAGTTGTTATCGATTGAATACATCGTCATCGTCATATTTTCTTTAGCATACTCTTTCCCATAACGACGAAGATCGTAATAACGATGTCCTTCACCTGCCAACTCTATACGTCTTTCATTGCGAATAAACTCGAGTGCCTCTTCTTTACCCAAAGATGTAGGAACATTTGGCATTCCACAACGCTCACGCAATTCGTTCAGAGCTTGCTGTGCTGCAGTATTCCATCCGGAATTTTGCACACTAGCCTCAGCAAAGGTCAACAATATCTCTGCATAGCGGAATACAGGGTAATCTCCCTCTGCACGCTGAGGTGTTGCTGTTGTCTTAGGCTGAATTTTTCTAAAAACATAGCCACCCTTTGGATCATTATTTGAATATCTCCAAGTATATACAAACTCTTCACCCATATCTGTTTCATACCAACCCTTGAAAGGGAAAAGGATAGAAGCATAAAAACGAGCATCTCTATTTTTAAACTCAGCGTTATAATCAGCATTTGCCATAGCATCTGTTTTAACAAACTCATAAAGTGTCGTATCAGCTTCCTCAAAAGCTTGCAACATACCTTCATAGCGACTTGATCTCACTGCTGGAGTTAATGGCGTTGGAATTTGCTTACCAGTGTGATCCCAATAAGTATCCACTAAATCTTGAATAGGCTCAACAGAAGCCCAACCGCCACCCATTTGGTCTGGACGCAAAGCAAGGTATCTAACATAATCCGTATAATCTATATTTCCTGCTTTATATTGACGAGCAAGAATATATTCTGGATTTTCTAAATTAGCATATTCAGTATGCCACAATCCTTCATAACTAAACAGACCTTGTAAGAATTTCTCCTTTGTGGTTCCTGCTGCTTCTAATGCATTTTCATCAACATATAGCTTCATCAATTGATCCGCCTCTTTCTGCTGTGTCTCCGTCAAAGCGTTCAATTTAAACAATGAAAATTGATTTCCATTCATAATCTCCTTTGCTGCAGCTTCTGCCACATCATATTGTCCCCAATACAAAGCAGTTCTAGCTTTCAATGCCAAGGCTGCCCACTTCGTAATACGCCCTTTTTCATTCATATAACCACCTACATAACTTTCTGGAAGGATATTAATAATGGCATTCAGTTCATCCATTACAAATTTTTGTACCTCTTCTACACTATTACGGGCAACACTTCCAGCATCATAATCTAAGACATCTGTAATAATAGCCACCTTTCCAAAGTTCAAATTCAAACTCACATACGTGTTCGCTCGAAAAAAACGAGCCTCTGCTTTCATTCGTATTTTCAAGTCTTCCGACATCACACAAGTTTCAACATTTTGAATGAATATATTGGATCGACGAATATTCTCATAATTATAACCTGCATCACGTGTAGCATTCAAAGAGGCTGTCTGAATAGCTTGACCTGAACTTTCATGTCCATGATGATTAAATGCATTGTCAGCATACGCATCCATATACACATCACAACCAGGCATCAATGCATAACAAGCATTCAATCCATACCATGCATCCTTTTCTGTATTCCAAAAATCATCTGGTCCAATGGCAGCCGGTGGATTTACATCCAAGTCTACACAAGCTACCACCGTTGTCGCTAATACAGCTCCAAGAAATAAGTTTTTTATATTTGATTTTATATTTTTCATCTGTTTTTCTCCTTTCAATTAAAATGATACATTAACACCAAAAGCAAAAGTTCTTGTCCCTAAGGCTCCAACTCCACGTCCTGATGGCGACTCTGGATCAAAGTCCTTCATACGCTTATCAGCACGCGCTGTAAATGGATTTTCTGCTGTAAAAAATACTTTTGCACTATCCAAGAAACAACTATCCATCCAAGTTTTAGGGAAAGAATAACCCAATGTGATATTCTTAATTCTAAAATAATCGGCATCAAACAACCAAAAATCAGAGAATTTCTCATTAAATGTTTGATTTGCATTACCTTTCAAATACATTCTTGGATACACTGCATTGGGATCTGGATTAGCTTCAGTCCAACGTCCTAAATGCCATTCGCGAGGATTTGAATCTTCAAAAAATGCAAAAGCTTGCTCACTATCAAAATTCACCTTTGCTCCATAAATTCCTTGCCCCATCACACTCAATTCAATATTTTTATACTGAACATTGAAATTAGCACCGTAAGTAATTTCAGGAACATCACAACCTATATAGGTACGATCTTTTCCATCTAATTTTCCATCCTCATTCATATCCACATACTTAATATCACCAGCCTGTATAGAAGACGTTCCATCTGTAATATAGGTTCCATTATCTATATCTTGTTGCGTCAATAAACCATCTGTTTTATAACCATAGAACGTTCCTATTGATTGCCCTACTGTTCTAATCCATTTTCCATCATGCATGGGATCAGAAGCACCTAAATCAGTTACTTCATTCCAGTTTTTTGAAGCATTAACACCAACAGAATAAGACACTTGTCCTATTTTATTACGGTGATTTAAAGCTATTTCAATCCCTCTATTTTCAATTTTACCCAAATTCTGCGAAGGATTTTGAGCACTAGGAATACCGACTTCAATGGGAACATTGTAAGACAATAGAATATCATTTGTCTTTTTCAAATACCAGTCTGCCACTAAACTCAATTTTCCATTAAAAATATCAAAATCAATTCCAATATCAGTGATGGCTACATTCTCCCAAGACAGTCCTGCATTTGCTGGCTTATTTTGCACAATTCCATTTACAATATTACCTTCAAATACATAATTACCATCCATTCCATAAGTAGGCATATAATCATAATCCCCTACATTATTGATGTTACCTAACTGCCCCCAAGAAGCTCTCACTTTTAAATTATCGATCCACTCAGCACTACTCATAAAGTCTTCCATATTGATTCTCCAAGCCCCAGAGAAAGAGGGGAAAACACCCCAACGCTCTGTTTCGTAAAAACGCGATGAAGCATCAGCACGTAGATTTGCTTCCAGTAAATATTTATCAAATAATGAGTAGTTGATACGTCCAAAATAAGACAACATCTTATTCTCTGCACTTCCACCCTCTGCATACGTATTTTGGTCTGCATTCGAACCTCCATTCATATCTCCCATAGAGTTGTTCGGAAATCCTTTACGCCAAGATTTACTTTTATTCAATTTAAAATGCTCATAAGAACCACCGATCAAAACACCAAAATCATGGATGTCATTCTTCCAATTATATCTAGCAAGACCTGTATAAAGTAGGCGAGTAGATGTTTGCCAATCATAAGTCATCTTATTTTCAGTAATATCACTACCACTGATCAGTTCACCAGTTGTAAAACTAGATAATTTGTCTAGTGATGCCTCATATCTTTTATCACGGTAATCCCATCCTTTGTAAACAAATTGTCCTGTCAATACTAAACCTTTGATAGGTTTAATATCAAAACCTAGATCAATCAAAGAGTTTTTACGATGTTGCTCTTGCCATCCTCCCTCTTCTAATATACGCAAAGGATTCTTTTTCATGATTGTCGTTGAAGCTTGACTACCGCCATCTATTGTGCCCCAATCTCCATTTGATTGCTTAGCTGCATACGTTACCGGAACAGTCAAAGCATTCATTAAAGGAACATAACCCGTCTCTTTCTTGTACTGCTTATAGATATACTTCACATTCGTATTCAAAGTCAACCAAGGCTTTATATCTGCACTAATATTTCCAGATAAATTAAAACGATCATCAGCAGCACCTATATCCATTTTATCATCATGTACATAACCCATTCCAACAAAATAGCGAAGATCATCACTACCACCAGAAAAATTCAATTGATGCTGAGTAACAGTACTCACATCCTGCAAGGTCAAATCATACCAATTGGTGTTTGCATATTGATCAGGATCTGAACCATCATAGAATTTTTTGATTTCATCCTCCGAATATCTAGGCTTATTGTTAGGATTAGCATTATACATCGCCTCATTCCACAACTCTGCATACTGACCTGAGCTCACTACTTCTGGTGTATAAGTAGCTGATTTAAAACCCATATATCCATTATAGTTTACTTTCATCTCTCCTTTTTCTCCTCCTTTGGTCTTCACTAATACAACACCATATGCTGCACGTGAACCATAGATTGCCGAAGAGGCTGCATCTTTCAAGAAAGAGATACTCTCAATCGTTCCTGGATCTAAACTAGAAAAGAATTCAGCATCAGTAATAGCACCATCAATCACATACAAAGGAGATGAAGCACCTAAGTTTCCACGTCCTCGAAAATTAATTGAAGCACTTGAACCAGGACGAGAAACAACAGTTACCCCCGCCACTGTTCCTTGAACAGCTTTCAAAACATCTGTATTTACACGGTCCTTTAACTCCTCTTTTCCCACGGAAGAGATTGAACCGGTAAGATTGACTTTTTTCTGCGTACCATACCCAACAACAACAACCTCGTCCATCAATTGTGCATCTTCGCTCATCAGAACGTCAATACTTGTTTGATTACCTACTGCTATTTCCTTCGTTTTATATCCCACAAACGAAAAGACTAAAATAGCACCAGTCTCTACATTTAAGGTGTATTTACCATCAATGTCTGTCGCAGCACCTGTTCCCGTTCCTTTCACAACAACACTAACACCAGGAAGCGTTCCCATGTCATCCGAAACCACGCCACTCACACTTTGCCTTTCCTGAGGCTGTGAAATTTCATCTACTGTACTTGCCTGCAATGGAACAATTGCAAGAGTACTAAAAAGCAAGAGCACACTCATTGCTAGCATCGTCCGTTTAAACGAACAAAAGAATTGTTTTTCTCTCATAACCTTAATTAATTAATTACCACTTAGTTGTTTTTATATCCTGTATTACACAGTTCTTCCACACAAAGGCTACAGTCTATGATTTTTATATTATTGCACTGTTTTCCACTTTAATAATAGACTGTAGTGGCTAGTTATATTCAAACACACTGCTTTAGTATAACCCTCATTTTCAAGAAACACATCTATAATTTGTGCCTCATTTAACGCGGGGTAAAGATTATTTTTTTTCGAAAAACCACTAGTGAATAGAACATAAAAAATGCTTGAAATATTAACTTTCAGCAATTTTTATGTTAAGCAAGATATTCTTGTAATTAATTAACAACAACTCATATTAGTAGATAACAACCTCATCTACAAACATAAAACCAGACTGTTTAGCAGCAAACACCCTTATATAACGCCCTGTTTTTTTAAAAGATATTTTAAAGTCCTTTAGAAACAAATCAGGTTTATTATTAGGAATTGTATTTTTTATTTGTCCCATTTCTTGAAAATCATCACCATTTTCAGATATACTCACAGAAACATACTTAGGCATGTACACTCCAGGACCAGTTAATTGCATAAATTTCACCGAAACTGAATTTATATCAAGCACTTCTTCCATATCTATCACAATATCTAAATGCTTTAAAAATCCTTGCCAACGACCATCTCCATAGGTCAATCCACCTCGATAACCATCAGTTAATGTTGTCATTCCAGCTGCAGGATAAGAACCACTATACATATGAGTATAGTTTACTTTTTTTCCAATGCCTTTGTGGTAATCAAAACGTTCCGTTGAAACCGTTTCGCTACTCCTATCTTTCACAAACAAAGCCGCTGACACGCTAGCCGAATCAGTCATACAAATGGTATCTTTATAGATCATAGAGCTACTGCTTGGCACAGAACCATCCAGAGTGTAACGAATTTCGGGCTGATATTTTTCACTTTCAAGCACCACTTTCACTTGTTTATTTATAGTATCCACCTCCATTAGCATATCCACTCTATCGCTTAAAGTAAAAACATTTACTCCTTTATTCTTTAATATCTCAATATGATGAGCTATTCGTCGCTTAAAATCTTCTGCATCTTTCTGTTCACGAGGAGTCCACACCACCTCAGCCAATGACAATAAGCGCGGAAACAGCATGTATTCTGCATGTACTGCTGTCGGTACATATTCTGTCCACAAATTAGCCTGAGCACCTAGAATGTGCTTAGCCTCCTCTGTATTCAGTTCTGCTGGAACGGGATGATATGAATACACTTTTAAATAGGGAAGAAAACCTCCTATGGCCAGTGGCTGTGTTTTGGGATCAGCCTGATAACTATCAAAATAACAATGTGATCCTGGCGTCATGATCACATCATGCCCCATCTTTGCCGATTTTATTCCTCCAGCCTCTCCTCTCCACGACATCACCGTCGCAGCTTTCGCCAATCCTCCCTCTAATATTTCATCCCAACCCAGTAATTTACGCCCCTTTGATTCTAAAAACTTTCCTACTCGACTAATCATATAACTTTGTAGCTCCTCTTCGTCTTTCAATTTCTCTCGCTTTATACGTCTTTGGCATTTTGCACATTTTCTCCAAGCTGCTTTCGATGCCTCATCTCCTCCTATATGAATAAATTCAGATGGAAAAAGCTCCATCACCTCTGTTAATACATTTTCAACAAACTCAAAGGTTTCCTCATTACCGATACAAAACTCACCATTACGATAAGGCTCACCATAACATCCCAAATGTGGATATATACTGACAACCTCCTCTGAATGTCCCGGCATTTCAATCTCTGGAATCACTGTAATATGTCGCTGAGCAGCATATGCTACCACTTCACGAATCTCTTCTTGTGTATAAAAACCGCCATAAGCGCCTTCAGTTTCCGCTGTAGCATACTTCCGATCTCCTTTCCACCAAGTCATACAATCTTTTTCTGATCGCCAAGCTGCTCTTTCGGTCAATTCGGGGTATTTTTTTATTTCAATTCTCCAGCCAGCAGCATCTGTTAAATGCCAATGAAACTTATTTAGTTTGTATTCTGCCATGATATCCAAACATTTCATCACAAATTCTTTAGAATAAAAATGACGGGAAACATCCAAATGTAAACCACGATATGAAAAAGAGGGCTTATCTGTTATTTCTACGGTTGGTAATCTCCAGCTCTTACTCTCTGCATCATAAAATTGTGGATCAGTAAGCATTTGCCCTAGAGTCTGTACACCATAAAATAAACCAACACTTTCCCCTGCCGATATGATGATTTCTTGAGGCGTTATTTTTAACTGATAAGCCTCTTCACTTCCTAATTTCAAAGTTGTATCCAGCGTGAATTTAATCATCGTAGGAAAACCTGATCCCATTATTAAGTCATAACCTGCTATTTCAGAAACCATCGTATGTAGAAGCATAACACTCCCCACATCCTCCTTAGCTATCGCCAACTGTAGAAAAGTCTCTTCATTCAAACAAAACTCTCCACCTGTAAAACTCACTTTTTCAGGCAAAGGAATAATATTTAAAGAAGGATTTTGAACTTTCTGGGCCGTGCATGAAAACAACATACAGATCGACAACAACACAACTAAATTCTTTATTTTCATAGGATTACATTTAATCAAAACGAGTAAAAACAGACTACATTTATATAATACAGTAGATACACCACTGATATCTACGCAAATATATACAAAAATAATGACTTTACTTTTTGGCAGTTATTAAAAATAAATTACCTTTGTAACCGAGTTTACTGCTCAGATGGCGGAATTGGTAGACGCGCTGGACTCAAACTCCAGTGTCCTCAACAGACGTGCGGGTTCGATTCCCGCTCTGAGTACAACGAGAATCAAGAAGTTAGATAATGTCTGACTTCTTTTTTTTTGTTTTATATTTTGTAACTCTATTTGATAACTATACCTTGTTCCTTTTCAACTTATGATTTCAGCAGACAGACTAACCGTAGAATTTGGCGAAAGAGCCCTTTTTAAAGATATTTCTTTTCAAATCAATGAAAAAGACCGCATCGCCCTAATGGGTAAAAACGGTGCTGGTAAATCGACCTTGCTGAAAATATTATCTGGTCAGCGAAAAGCCACCAGAGGTCATGTTTCTATACCCAAGGATATTGTTGTAGCCTATCTACCTCAGCATTTAATGACAGAGGATGGAAGAACTGTACGCGAAGAGGCGTCACAAGCCTTTGCACACCTATTTGCGATGGAGAAACAGATCGATGAACTGAATCAACAGTTAACAGAGCGCACAGATTATGATTCATCAGAATATTTTAAACTGATAGAGGATGTATCCGCTCTTAGCGAACAATTTTACAGCTTCGACCTCACCCACTTTGAAGCAGATGTTGAAAAGACACTATTAGGACTAGGTTTCAAACGTGAGGAGCTAGACAGTTCTACTAGCGAATTTAGTGGAGGCTGGAGAATGCGAATAGAACTAGCCAAGATGATATTGAAAAACCCAGACGTACTTCTACTGGATGAACCAACAAACCACTTGGATATAGACTCCATACAATGGCTGGAAGATTTTCTGATCAATAATGGGAAAGCCGTTATTGTCATATCGCATGATAAAACCTTTATCGACAGAATTACTACTCGAACCATTGAAGTGACAATGGGAAGAATTTATGACTATAAAGTAAACTACTCCCAATACCTTGTACTACGACAAGAACGACGAGTACAGCAGAAAAAGGCTTACGAGGAACAACAAAAGATGATTGCTGACACCACTGAGTTCATCGAGCGCTTTAAAGGCACTTACTCCAAGACCACAGTCGTGCAATCACGAGTTAAAATGTTAGAAAAGCTAGAAATTATAGAAGTAGACGAAGAGGATTCATCTGCTCTACGCTTAAAATTCCCTCCATCACCTCGCTCTGGTAGCTATCCAGTTATAGCTGATGAATTGTCTAAACATTACGATACACATGAAATTTTCAACAATGCGGGATTTACAATCCAAAAAGGAGAAAAGGTAGCTTTTGTTGGACGTAATGGCGAAGGGAAATCTACATTAGTCAAATGTATTATGGGAGAGATAACAGATTACACAGGTGATCTAACCCTAGGCCATAATATACAAATTGGCTATTTTGCACAAAACCAAGCCTCTTTACTAGATGAAGAATTAACCGTATTTCAAACAGTTGACGAAGTCACTCCTGCAGAATCAAAAAGCAATACGAAACATCTACTTGGAGCTTTTATGTTTAGTGGCGATGATATCGATAAAAAGATAAAAGTACTCTCGGGAGGTGAACGCACACGCCTAGCCATGATTAAACTCTTACTTCAACCCGTAAATTTGTTAATCCTCGATGAACCAACAAACCATCTAGATTTAAAAACGAAAGAGATTCTGAAAAATGCACTACAAGACTTTGACGGCACTGTGATCCTCGTTTCGCACGACCGTGATTTCTTGTCTGGATTAGTCAGCAAAGTATATGAATTTGGTAATCGTAAGGTCACCGAACATTTAGAAGACATCAATGGTTTTCTACGCAATAAAGCCATGGAAAACTTACAAGAAATTGAAAGCCAAAAGAATAAAAAATAATTGGTATTTGATTTATAAATCAAATACCAATATTACGGTAGCACCATTATTCTCAAACCTTAAATCATCTGAAAGAACTTGCATTAAAAATAAACCACGTTTGGATTCTTTATCTAGATTCTCCTCTAAAGTTGGATCAGGTATTATGGTGTAATCAAAACCTGTACCCTCATCACTGATAGTAAAGATCAATTGATGGTTTATTTCTTCGGCTAGCACGCGAACCAGCTTATTTACATCTTGCTTATTGCCATATAGAATGCCATTTGACACAGCTTCTACAACAGATAAATTTATTCTACCAAATAATTTAGGGGACACATTAGCAGTCATTGTAAAATCTTCGATAAAGGCTTCGATCCTGTGAGTACAACTCACTTCTGAGGGTATTGAAATTTCTAGTTTACGCTCCATGTTTTATGGTATTAAAGGTTACTACAACACTTCACGCCCATGTATACAAAAAAAGAGCGCGAGATGTACATTATCTGATCCAGAGGTATTGGTGACACCCATTAATACAAATAAGCACGATCCCACGCTACAGCGTAGGCGTTCTCACTCCTATTGTACTTGTATTAATTTATAAAAACACCAATTTTCTGAAATCAAGTCCAATAGCTAAACGCTACTTAATATCTTTTCCTATATAAATAGATACTTTCGCATAACTATTGCAACAAAAATATAGCTCTCTCTTCAAAAAAACAAAAAGAAGTCTAACAAATTCACTAGCATTTCTAAGCCTATAACAAAGCTTATTTTTTACAGTTGCACTTACAAATAACCACTGGTGCTTCAGGAAAATCAACAGGAAGCCAAGTTGCATTACTCAGATAATCCATCATAGTGTTCATACCCACCAACATGACTAGATCCACCAAATAAGCATCTGTATAGCCAGCCTCATAAAAACGATCAAGCATCTCGGGGGTCATTTTTCCAGCATGATGAACTAACTCACAGGTAAAATCAACTAGAACAGCTAATTTTTCATCCCAAGTAACACTCCCTTTACGAATGGACTCAATTTGCACGTCAGTCAATCCAGCTATTTCAGCAAATGTAGTATGATAAGCTAAACAATAGGGAGTTTGATTTGCCTGGCTAGCCACCAAATGAATGGCAATAGTCTGTATTGAATCAAACACCGTTGGAACATCAATAAAATCTAGGAATCGCTTCAATGCCGTTTCTGAACGAGTCATAAAAGCATAAATATTGGGAACAACTCCCATCGATTGCTTTAGAGAAAATATCAATTTTCTATCGTATTCTAACATATCTTCAAGCTGAGGTACAGCAAATTCTCTTTTCATAGTATTCATTTTTTTTGAATATACGGAGAGAAAGATACCTACGTTACACAAACAAGATCATTTTATCATAGATGTAACCTTTATAAAGCTATTGCGTTTAGTATATTTACCATCACATTTGCACAAAACTCAACTAAGCAAACTATGATAACACATAAAATGTGTTCTGAGGAGTCTGAAAAGACTCCTTTTTTTATGTTATTACCAGACTAAATTGTATTTTTGTACAAAATATTTTTTTAATCAAAACGTATGAAAAAAATAAACATTTCAATACTTCTTAGCTCTTTTATCCTCTTAATCTTAGCTTGTTCAGCATTATCTATGAGTGCAGTGATGAGTGAATATCGATTTACTTGGGTAGCCATGAATCCATGGAATGGAGTAGAAGGAGTTGCTCTGACTATTGGTCATTATCTACACATAGGCAAATCGATTAGTACACTGATCACTCTCGGCGTGCTATCAGTGACGTGGTGGAGAATATATGCTCTTTTATGTAGTATTTTCATCCGAGAAAATAAATCAGTAGATTGATAAATTGATTTGTTTTGTGTAAGTTTGTCACTTCAAATCGCGGCACTTTTTGACAAGTCGCAATACCCTATGTTCACACTATGAGAAAAGACGAAAGATATAACAAACGTGGTGTTTCTGCCTCTAAAGAGGATGTACATAACGCTATTAAAAACATTGATAAAGGAGTTTTTCCACAAGCATTTTGCAAAATCGTTCCTGACTATTTAGGCGGCGATGAAGCTTACTGCAATATTATGCATGCCGATGGTGCAGGTACAAAATCATCCTTAGCCTATATGTATTGGAAAGAAACAGGCGATATTTCTGTATGGAAAGGCATTGCTCAAGATGCTCTTATCATGAATATTGATGACTTGCTATGTGTGGGTGCCGTAGATAATATTTTATTATCATCTACCATCGGTCGCAACAAAAACCTAATCCCTGGCGAAGTTTTAGCTACGATCATCAACGGAACAGAAGAGTTGCTTGCTGAATATAAAAAATTGGGCGTAAATATTCACTCAACAGGTGGAGAAACGGCTGATGTAGGCGATTTAGTGCGAACTATTATCGTTGATTCAACCGTTACTTGTCGTATGAAACGGGAAGATGTTATTGACAATGCAAATATCTGTCCAGGCGATGTTATCGTTGGACTTTCATCATCGGGCCAAGCGAGCTACGAAACAGAATACAACGGTGGAATGGGCTCTAATGGCTTAACTTCAGCTCGCCATGATGTCTTTGCTAAATATTTAGCTACAAAATATCCAGAAAGTTTTGATAACAATGTCCCTGAAGAGCTGGTATATTCAGGAAATTGTAAGCTGACGGATGCCGTTGAAGGTGTAGATATAGATGCAGGTAAATTGGTGTTATCACCAACTCGTACTTATATCCCTGTCATCAAAAAAATATTGGATACCTATCGCCATCAAATACACGGAATGGTGCATTGTTCTGGTGGTGCTCAGACCAAAATATTGAACTTTGTAGAAAATATGCACATCGTAAAAGACAATCTTTTCCCTGTACCACCTCTATTTCGTTTGATTCAAGAACAATCAGAAACCCCATGGGAAGAGATGTACAAAGTGTTCAATATGGGACACCGCATGGAGATTTATGTCGATGAAGAACTAGCAGATGAGATCATCGCTATTTCAAAAAGTTTTAATATTGATGCTCAAATCGTCGGTCGTTGTTATAATAATGACGAAGACGGAAAAAATAAGCTTACCCTACTCAGCGAATTCGGGAAATTCATATACTGAACCGGTAGGTTTTATTCATAAACTTTATATATATTCAAAAAACGGGAACTTGTAAAAGATTCCCGTTTTTTCTATATGTATACCAAATAATTATTGTTTCGGATTTTCTAGCATTTTACGAATTTGCTTCTGTAAATTCAACTGAGTAGAGTCCACTTTTGCCCGTCTTGAGGGTATAAACAGATCTTTATACTTTGCCTTCGTAATTCTAAATTTCATATCATCTAAATCACCTGAAATATTCAATCCAGCCCGGAAAGGCAAAGGAGATTTAAGTATAGAGATATGATACTTAAATGTCATATCCATATGATGGACACCACCTATAGCTGCTTTATAACGGTCGATAGAGACCATAAATGGGAATATTTCAACCGCTCCATTTTTCACACTCATATTCACAGAAATACTATCGATCAAATTGCGTTTTTTGTTCTTAAACATCAGCATCTTCGATATTTCAGAAAAAGTTTCTCCATCCATCAAGACTAAATCTCGCCCATCAAGATAGGCAGCTCCTCTTAGACTCTCTAAATCAATCATCAGACTTGGATCAAGCCTTCCATCTGCAGCAATATTAAAATCTACGGTTCCTGAAAACGAGCGTAGCATAGGAAATAACGAATCTAATGCAGGTATCAAAGTAACCAGACTATCGATCTGAATATCAAACATTTTTAAGTTAAATCCAGTATAAGCAGTTAAAGTATCTGTCGCTTTATATATAGCTGTGGTACGCATATTGGCAGCCGACGAACGTAATCGTAAGTCTGACAGTTCTATACATTGATTGCGCATCACAACCTCTCCATAAATATTCTCCAGTTTCAACTGGCCGATCAACACCTGTTTTATATCGGTTTGGAAAGTAAAATCTATACCAGGAGGAATAATAAATAATGATGTACTTCCCTCTGTGTTAATAGTATCACTAATGATTGGCATTGCATCGATATCATCCTCCAAAGCATCTATACCAATGGTCTCTTTATAACCAGCCTCCACCTTAGCTGCATAAGAATTCCCTGCCTCCAATGCTTTCATCAATTGATTACAATTAATTTGCTTAGAAGTCACTAACAACTCTCCTTGTAATGTATCTTTTCGAAGAAATGCTTTAGCTAAGTTTTGGATACGCCCTGTAATCTTCATATCTGAATGCCCTAATTTCAATACAGCAGAATCCAATTGTATATCATTTGCATTAAAATGCAGTCGTGTTCCTGGCATTCTAAACCGAACTGGAAAGTAAGGGGAATATGCTTTCAATTCCATAAAATCAATACTGCCTGATGGACGCCATATTTTTTCATTTTGTAAACTACGAACAGCTCTCAGATTAATAGCAGCTTTAGCAAGATTTAGACGATTTCCAAGCATACCTAAACGTAAACTATCCACCTCTATATTTGCACGAATTTGAGGGATTTTTTTATTCTTTTTCCAAGGTTGCAAACTTACTTTCAAATCTGCCTTTTTTAGTCCAAGCAACAAAGTATCACGTACAATAACAACCATACGTCCCAAGCTCAAATTAGAACTCATCGAAACAATGGCAGATGTATCATGCAAAGGAGAGGTATTTAATGTCATATAGGTTGTATCCATCGATAAAGTCACCTTGTTTTGTATGTGCACTTTCAATCCAGAATAGCCAATAATTCCATTTAACAAGTCCTTCTTTTGTAAAGTCTTTGAATTCGGACTATTCGAAGCAAACACTAATCCTGCCGATGCAACATTCACCACAATGCTATCCTTTGGAATAAATATTTCAACATCCTGCATCCTACAATCTCCCTCTACATTAATCTTTCCATAATTAGCTGTCATGACATCACTCACTAACATTTTACTACTCAGCGATGCATTCAACACTCCCTGACAAGTCATTCCATCTGCTAATGGGAAAATTTTTGTCAAGTCGCTAAAATTCACTACAGATTTCAAGTCTGCATTTACCACAGGTGCTGATAACAGCTGTTTCACTCCCCCTTTCAATTTAACATCAATCCCTCCACCTTTTACGTAAAAATGTCGCAAATCTACATAAGATTCCTGCTCTTTCTGCAAATCGACCATAGCATACAAATCCAACTCCAGCGTGTCAATTTGCGAAGGCATTTCTGAATAAGCAATATAGCCACCTTTTATTTTAACTTCAGTGGTCATCTTTGGAATACGCTTTCGACCATATAATCCATTAATTTCACCTTGACAAGTGACCTCTCCCCGAACATCCACATCATCTGTCTTTTTAAGTACAGCATTGGGAACTAAATCAAGAATTGTTTTTAAACTTGGAATATGGATACCATATTTCAAATCAACCATCAAAGTACGATTCACAGCATCTCCTTTCAATGTTCCTCCAGCTCCAAAACGTACCCCATTAACATTAAATACCGCTCTATCTAATGTATACAGCAAAGAGTCTCTATTCACCTGCATCTCTGTATCTATACCCAACTTTAAACGCTTCACCAAAAGTGCTCCTTTTTGCCATAGCAATATATTTTCGGTCAAAAAATCAACTTTAAGTTTGGAGTTTATACTCGCAAAATCTCCCTCTATCCCAAGATTCAAACCCGTAAGACGAGTGTATAATTCCGTACTACGATCATCAAAAATCAAACTTCCCTGCCGTATGCGTACATTGTGTAGACTAATACTAGAATTAAAACTAGATGAATCAGGTGTTGTTGAATCAACAGATAGGGTATCAGTTGTTGCTTTCACAATATCCCAGTTTACCAGACCGCTTTGATCGACATAAGCATATATTTGAGGCTCATCGAGTAAAAAATCTTTAATGACAATTTTATTTTTAACTAAATAGGCCATCGGATTCATAGTAATAAGACACGACTTGATGCTCATCAATGAATCTTGCGCCAAAATTAGATGCCCTGGCACACTATCAGCTGTTTGAGTAGAATCTCTAAATGATTTTGAAATAACAGTTGCATCCGATATTTGAAGTCCGAAATCGGGAAAAGTAGAGAAGAAAGTCAACTCGATACGTCCAAATTTAATCTCTGCATTCAAAAATTCAGTCGCTGTTTTCTCAACAATAGGAGTCAATCGAGATGGAGTGAAAATAAAATTCACTACGACTCCAAGGCCCACAAAAACAAGGATTATAAAGGTCAATACACACCATAAAATCCATCTCAACATTCGCTTCCACAAAGCTTTTTTCATATACTTTTTATTTAATAAATCAAATATTTAAGCCTTAACTGCTTAAATCTATTTAAGTCTTTTTCCCAAGTATTCCGGATCTCTTTTTCAGTTTTTCGGGCTTCTATATCCTTTCGCAATTGAGCTGTTCCTGCCAATTTCTCAAAGAAAGCAGTAAAAAAAGGAGCTTCTCCTATATAATTTTTATGAGCAGCGAGCAACCAATCCAAACGTAGACGTTTGCCTGCTTTGACCTCATCATATTGATCCCGTAAATCCATCCCATAGCATTTTTTATTGATGCATTTCGGTGATTTACTCATCCCTTCAATACTTCTAGGCGTAAAGGCGTATGACATATTTTTTAAGTTGGGGTGGCCAAACACTTGAAAAGGTGTATAGGTTCCTCTACCCTCACTAACTACTGTTCCTTCA
>CAMRAP010000013.1 GCA_947039985.1 uncultured Odoribacter sp. | reverse complement strand
CAGTACAGGAAAACCCTACGATAGAAATAAAGGAGATAGCGCCAATGTGTCCTGGCGTATTAGAATTGTCTGATGCGACGATTACTTATAAGTGGAACGATAAATGGAATGGTGAAATAGAGGGTTTACGTAAAGTGAAATGGAGTTTAAAAAGTTCCCCTCCCAATGCACAATATACGCCAATAGAGTCGCCAGAATGGAATGAATTTTATCCAAAATTAGAGTTTAAAACTCCAGGGAACTATATTTTGCAAGCGAAATTAGATCCTATTGCGACTAATTGTGGAGATGATGACATAATTGAGATACAAGAAATTACAATTTATGATCCTAAATTAGAGATAGATATAAAGCCCGAAGCAGTTAGTGGTTTAGTAGATAAAGAAAATAATAAGTATCAGTTTATAGAAAGAGCACCATTGTCAATTAAAAATAATAGTCGTGGAGAAGGTCTGACATATTTGTGGAGTGTAGATCAAGCAGGATGTAAAATCTCAGATTTAACAGTAGGAGATCCTACGATTACTTTTGATAAATATGGAATATACAAGCTCATTCTAAAAATAACTGGAACATGTAGTTCTACAACCAAAGAATTTATTTTTGACATAAAAGGAGTACCTCACTTTACTTTTACTAAAATGCCTAATCGTTGCGACGCTTGGGAGGCTCTTGACCTTACAGAGTTTCTGCACTGTGATTCGTCAGGTAGTTCAACAATAATTTGTGATTGGGAGATTGAGCCAGGAAATTATGAATTAGTAGAAGGGACAAATATAAATGAAATGTTCCCTAAAATCCGTTTTACGAAGAATGGAGTATATACATTGACATTAAATGCTACAGCAGAGTATGGAGGCCTACAAAAAGTATCGATGCAAGTTAATGTATTAAATTCTTTTGTTGATGCAAGTGCTATATTGACTGAAACAGAATGGTGTATAGATGATATATTAGAGATTACAGCTCGGAATACCTCTATTGGTGATTCTTTAACCTATACTTGGAAAATGACTCCTGAAGAGGGGCGTCTGGTGAGTTTTTATGGGAATTATTTTGTTGCTAAAGTGTCAGAGGCAAGAGATTATCAGATACACCTTAAAGCTGAAAATATTTGTGATGTAGATGAGGTTACTTTTGATGTGCGTGCTTTTTCTAAGCCAGAAGTGGAACAATTGAAATCAAAAGATTTAGGAACAGAGTGTGAGCTAGGTTATAAATTTATCGGGACTGAGCATGTTGGACCTATTGAAGTAAATAATGATTCATTAGAAAAAGTACTCTGGACGATTGATCCAATTGGAGTTGTGTGGGAGAATGCTACAAATGATAGGAATGAATATCCGAATATAAGTTTTGAAGGAGGAAAAACTTATAATATTAAAGGGGAATTTAAAAATGGATGCTCTGAAAGTGTATTTATCGAATATACAGTGAAAGTTGATGAATATGAGAAGGTGACTATAATGCAAAAAGATGCACTTTGTGCGCATGCTAGACCGATATTGTTAGAAGCTAATCCTTTAGGGGGAGAATGGAGTTGTGATGATGAAAACGCATTAAAAACTACAGATGATGGGAAATCTTATTTTAAGCCGTATAAAAATGAAAATGATAGATTTAATTTAATTTACGAACGAGGGAATGGGGTTTGTGTGGCAAAAGATTCAATAAAAATTACGGTTAATGCTTTACCCGAAGTACATGCAGGAAAAGATACAAGTGCTTGTGTCAATCATAATTTAGTAAAATTGATAGCTATAGATCCTAGTGAAGGAAAGTGGCAAGGAACAGGAGTAAGTGATGGGATGTTTGATCCTAAAGTAAGTGGTGTTGGTGATTTTCGTTTGGAATATTGGTATACTGATCCTACGACTACTTGTCAAAACTTAGATACGATCATAATGACTGTGCATGAACTGCCTAATCCTAATTTTAAAGTGTCGGAATTTCAATGCGAGGGGATAGATTCGGTATATACTCCAGAGCAATTAGGAGTGGGGAATCATTTTAGTTGGGATTTTGATAATGGATATATTGGTGAAAGTGATGATGAGCCAATAAGCTATATCTATTCAACTGCTGGAGAATATAAAGTGGTCTTGACAGCCACATCCAAATATGGCTGTATAAACGTAAGTGATTCTACAGAGTTGACAGTTTTAAATCTTCCTCCAACGGCAAAGTTTATTGTAGAAGATACGGCTGGTTGTGGTCCATTTACAACAGAAGCAAAGATTGAACCTTTATACTTTGCAGCAGAATATAGTAATCTTGAATACAAATGGGATTATGGAAATGGAAATATAACAACGAATTTAGCACCAGTGGTACAAACTTATCAAGCAGGTTTACTTGATACAATTTATCCATTGGTGTTTAAGGTGTATAATGTTTGTGGGGAGCAATTGGATACGATTGACATAGGTGTATGGTCGAAAGCTGTATCTGATTTTGTTATAACTCCCAAAGAAGAAGGTTGTTCGCCAATGGAAGTGCAGTTTATAAACAAGAGTACAGGATCAAATAATTCCTATTCTTGGGATTTTGATGATGATAAATCATCGAAAGAGCAAGATCCTAAACATACTTTTAATACGGATGCAATGACATCTTTTTTCGATATTGTTCTTACTGCAACTAATCGTTGTATTTTGGATGGAGCAAAGACTAGTCGTAGGTTAAAAGTAAAACCAAACAGTATAGTGGTTGGTTTTAACAAAAGTGACACGTATATATGTGCAGGTGATACCATTTGTTTTGAAAATTATACGGTTGATAGAGATCCTATTGATGCATTAAATTATTCTTGGAATTTTGAGCCTGGAGTATTTTATGATGTGGGGGACACTTGTTATCAATATAATAAACCTGGAGCATACAGAGTGACATTGAAAGTTGACAATGGATGTTCTAAAGGGGAGGCTAGTGACTCTATATTTGTACATGAAATTCCAAAGCTCGAATTGGAGAGCACTCTTCCTATTTGTGAGGATTTAGAATTGGAATTTAATATGACCGCCGATCAGTCATTAAAAAATATAAGTTGGAATTTCGGTGATGGTTCGCCAAAAGAAAATGGATTGTTTAGTATTTTACATGCTTTTCAAGAACCTGGAGAATACGAAGTAAAAGTAAGAGGAGAAGGTGATCAAATACCTTCTTGCCCTAACGAAACGACTACTGTGGTTAAGATATGGTCGAATCCAAGAATAAAAATAGCTTCATTGGATACGATGTCTTGTTCTCCTTTTCTATTTCAGCCCCAGACAACAGCTACCTCGTTTGATTTTACAACATGGGACTATGGTGATGGAACACCGATTTCGTCAGAGATGGAGCATCTGTATATCAATGATACAGATAGTATTCAGAGGTATCATATCGTTGCATATGTGGAGAATAATAATAATTGTAAAGAAGAGCATAAAGGTTTTGTAAGTATATATAATGCTCCCAAAGCTGCTTGGGATAAGGAAATTTCGTATGGTCGACCAGAAAAGGTTAAATTTGTCAATCTATCAAAAGATTATACGGAATCCATTTGGTATTTACCTTCGGGGAAGATTGTTAACTCATTTGAAGATCAGACTCTCACTTTTAATGATGAAGATGTTTATTCCATATCATTAGCCGTTGTCAATAAGTATGGTTGTCGAGATTCTTTATGCCAAGAGCATCGTTCGTATGATGGAGGATTATATTTTCCGAATAGTTTTATACCACACAGTTTAAATCCGAAGGTCAATCAATTTAATGGTATTGGAATGGGTTTGAAAGAGTATCGATTGGAGATTTTTGATATGTATGGTAATAAGATTTGGGAAACAACAACCCTTGAAGAAGGAATACCTTCTGAAGGTTGGAAAGGACAAAATAAAGAAGGACAATTTTTGCCACAAGGAACCTATATGTGGAGAGCAAAGGCGATCTTTTTTAGTGAGGATCTTTGGACAGGAGATAATAATAGATCAGGTAATACACAGTCAACTCAGGGAACTGTATTATTACTTGGTCAATAAAGTTGTTTTAATATGAAAATATTTAGAGTATTTGGATTTTGGATAGCATTACTACTTTCTGTTGCGAGTGGAGTTTCTGCTCAGGATACGAAACTTGCACATCCATTTATGTGGAAGTCTTTTAGTAATCCAGGATACACAGGATTTGATGGACTAGCTAGTGTTAATATTGGAATGCGTAGAGCCTATTTAAGTGATCCCTTGGACTTTAAAACTTATTTTGTATCAGCAGATTTGCCGTTTATAGAAAAAAAGACTTTTGGATTAGGAGGAGTGTCAATACTCTATCAGCGTGACCAAGAAAGTTCTTTAATGTTTGTCACAAATTCTGTTGCTGTAGCCATTTCTGCTCGAGTAGCAATAGCTCGCTCTACTGTGATCCAATTTGGTTTGCAACCTACTTTATATCAGCGTGGACTTGATCCGTCTCGAATCACTTTGGGTGATCAATTTGATCCATTCTATGGACAGATTTTAGATCTATCTCCAGAATTAGTCCATTTCTATGCAGACAAAGTGACTATGTTTGATATTAGCGCTGGTATTTATGGTGAAACAGATTTTAATATTGCCTGGCATGGAGTTGCAACTCTAGAGTATGGCCTTTCAGTATTCCACATTATAGAGTCTACTCAGTCGTTTTTATCGGAGCATGGATCAACTTCTTCTGAGGAGAATTTACTCAATCGTCGTTATTCAGGTTATTTATCATATAAGCATCCGTTAAGTTTAGGTAATGGATTAAATACAGTATTATCACCTTATATGATGGTAGATGTACAGTCTGTTATGCATAATTTTCAGTTTGGAATGCATTGGGAAGAGGAGCGGTTTGGGATGATAGGTTTTGGATTGAAATCTGATCAATATGAGGGAATGAAAATAGGTACCTATTTACTTCATTTGGGTGTAAACATTGCTCGTAGTAGTGAAAAAGGTTGGAAAATAGGATATACTTTTGAATCTCCAACTAGTCAAGGGACAATGTATAAAAATACAAGTCATTCGTTATCATTGCATTGGTATATGAAAAGAGTGCCTAGTCGATGTGTGTTGCGTTTCGAAAACTCTCCAAACAATAATAAACGTGCACGCTTGAAACGGAAGCATAAGGCATTAAAGTTTTGAGTATAAGTTTTTAAGTATGGTAGATTCAATTAAATATAGTTTGTTGGTTTTGGGCTTGTGTTTAGGGATAATGCAAGGATATGCACAAACTACTCCTTCAGGATATGAAGATAAACTAATCTTGTTTGAAGAATTAGATTTTGTTCTTTGTAATATAGAGGGGAAACGATTTCGTGCAACATTGGAAAATCATTCGACAGATGACTTTCAGGATGGAACTTTTGAAGTGGATTTAGGCGATGGAGAACAGGTTCATTCAAAATTAAAAAAAGGTTTTTCTTTAGATATTAAGTATGAGAAAAAAGGACCTTTTAATTTGAAATTTTCAGCAAAAACTATTGGCGGTGTAACTGTAAGTAGGATATATAAGGTGGTTACTTTAGGAAAGCCAGAAGTGGTTATTAAACAAAAAACAACTGATGTTCAATGTATAGGTAATGATGTGATTTATATTGTTGACGTATATAATCAGAACTCTTCAAAAACAAACTATACACTTAGCTTTGATGATGGATCAGAATCACAAGTGTTGACCAATGATGAATTGAAGATTAATAAAGGAGAGGTAATACATAAATATGAACATTCGTATTGTGATAGTGAATTAGGAACTGGTAGAGATCATTTTGTGGTTAAATTGGAGGCTATAAATGAGTGTCAGTATACTAATAGTGCTACGATCCAGGAAAATGTTGTGATTCCTATTTATGCTGCTTTTACTTTTGCTGCTTTTGATGGAGAAAACTGTACCTATGAACCGATTCGTTTGCAGAATATTTCTAGAGGAGGAACAGATATACATTGTGATCCGACTGATATTGATTGGGAATGGGATTTTGGGAATGGGGAGACGTCGACAGAATTTGAACCCAATATTACTTACGAAGAAGCGAAAGATTATAAGATAACTTTAAAAGGTAGTAATGATTATACTTGTTCTTCAGATACAGCAACACTTAGTGCTTTGATAATTTCTAGAGTCATAGCTGATTTTGAAATAAATATAGATACGATATGTGCTGGAACAGTATTAGATTTTCGTAACCGTACTCAAGGCGATAAGTTACGTCCTTATTTTTGGTCTGTTATTTCGTTAGATGGTTATTCAGCTCCTGAAATTATAGGGGGTAGTTCTGTTGTACATGCTCAAATTTCTTTTAATCATTATGGTAGTTATAAAGTCACCTTGAAGGTTGGTAATAGCTGTACAAATGACCAGAAAGATACGATTATTGTTGTCCAAAAAGATCCGCATATTTCTAAATTTGAATTACCAACGATTCTGTGTCCTCCTGCTCTTGAAATGAAAGGAAAAGTCGATTACGATTGGAATGGTAATGATGTGAAGCCCCAGTGGACAGTCATTCGCAAATCAGATAAACAGGTAATGGACAATGTATATACTAATCAGACCAATTCTACATCAGAGTATCCTGTGTTTAATCTTACAGATCCAGATATATACACAATAAAATTAGAATTAACTGGAGTTGGTTGTGGTGGTACGATTTTGGTGAAAAGTGAAGATATTGAAGTCTACGATCCTGAAATAGATATAAATGTAACGACTACTCCTGCGGACTTAAATATTTGTGAAGGTGCTCAGATTAATTTTAGTAGTACCTCAACAGGGGAAAATCTTATCCACGAATGGAAGTATTCGAATGCCTCTATCTCATTTGTAGGTAGTTCAAATGAAAACTCAATAGATCCGACACTAGATTTTAAAAAATATGGGGATTATACTGTTTCATTGCACTTGAATGCAGCATGTGGACCAAAGGATACGATTTTTAATGTACACGTTCGGAAAGAGTCAGATATTTTTCATTTTGATATACCATCATATATTTGTCCTGGTGATACCATTGATTTTAAAAATAATATGATCTACTACTTTAATGGTAATCCAGAGAAAGTGACATGGACGATAACTCCTAATATTGGATTGCAATATCTTAAAGGTACAGATTCAGTAACTCCTTGTCCTATTATTTGTTTTATACAACCAGCGATAAATTATACTTTGAATGTAAAAGTAAATGAAGTAGGGTGTGATAAAATAGGTGTTTTTTTAGAGAAAGAAGATCACATAAGAGTGAGAGCATCCGCAATGTCATTAACTGCAAAAGCACGTGATACACTTGTTTGTGAAGGATTGGATATTGGTTTTTCGATGACAGCAAGCTCTGCTGAAGATGATCGTATCCTTTTTAATTGGAGTGTCGATCCTGATGATAATCATGATTTTGGACTAATAGGCCATAATTCTGCAGTAGCTAATATTGCTTTTAACCATTGGGGAGTCTATGATGTGAGGGGAGAGGCTAGTGGTTTTTGTGGTGTTTTAGATACAATTATTCAGGTAAGAATAAAGAAAGATCCAGAAGTAAGATTAAAAGATACATCGGGGATATGTCCAGGAGTTGTTGATATGCAAAATTATGTGACATATGATTGGGGGGGGAATAAAGAACAGGTGACTTGGGAGGTTATTCCATCCTTAGGAACTCCTTCTGATGGATGTGAGTTAAAAGAAGAAGAGAGTAAGTTGCTTTATCCGAAGATTAATTTTAAGTCAAAAGGGAATTATGATCTTAGAGTAAAGTTGGAGACGGTCGAGTGTAGTGGAACTTTTTTAGAAGTTTTACAGAATTATGAGGTGTATGATACTACTATAATTGTGGACATAGAGCCTAATACAACAGATATTTGTGAGGGAGATCAAGTTCGTTTTCGTAATATGAGTATAGGTGTTGGTCCTGGAGTTGATGGTGGCTTAAGCTATGATTGGAAAATCTCTGGCCCTATAGGAGGGTGGATATATGAAGAGGTAACAGATTCATTGCATTCAAAACCAGTAATATCATTTTCTAAATATGGTGAATATGAGCTAAAAGTGAATATTGATGGGACTTGTAATGATAAACAAGAAACTTTCCATATTACCGTCCGTGGTATTCCTGAAATAGAGTTGAAGGATAAGATGACAAAAATATGTGCAGGTGCATCTGTCGATATGAGTGAATATATTACCTATACTAATAGGAAAAACAGTACAATCACATCGTCTTGGGTAGTTGCACCTACTATTGGCTGTACTTTTAAGCCGGGATTCGGAGCCGATTCGGATATCCCTAGAATTGATTTTAATGACAATGACAATTATACTTTAACATTGACTGCAAGTTCACAGTGTGGAACCCCATTAGTACTTTTCTCTACTATTGATGTTATCAAAAATGCAATAAATCCTTCGTTTACAATGCCACAAGAGGGGTGTATTCCTGCTGATATTCTTTTGGAAAACACTTCAAAAGGTGATTCGTTAAGCTATACTTGGAGTGTTATTTCGCATACAAATTCTGGTGAAAAAGGATGGGCTTTCCAAGGAGCTGACGACTCACTTACAGACTCACCACGTATACTTTTCTCTGAACAAGGATTTTATGATATTAAGCTAAGTGTGAATAATATTTGTGGGACACAAGAGTTGACAGATACGATACGTACTTATGCTAAACCTGAGGTAAATGTACGAGATATAGCCAATGTGTGTGAAACTTTCCACATAGCAATGGCAGATTCTGTGACAGTTGATATAAATAATGATCATTTGCAGAGAGCAAAATGGACGATAAACCCACAACCAGGCTATGGAGATGGATTCAATGACGAATCTATATTTCCAGAAATATCTTTTACCCATGGAATTTATCAAGTCAAAGCTGAATTTTGGAATGGATGTGATGCTCCTGGTGTTGGAGAGTTTTCCATCATAGTAGACGAGTTTATACCCATTCCTCCTATTCCAAATGATACATTATGCCATTTGGAACCTCTATTTCTTCTAAAAGTTGATGCAAAAGTAGAAGGAGGTTTTTGGACATTGGATGAAGCGGAAGATTTGTTGGTGAAACAAGAGGGGAAAGACTATTTTAATCCAAGTTTTCCTGGAGATTATGAGTTAACTTATAATTTTAGGAGTGGCAGTTGTATCACGTCGAATACAAAAAAAATAAAGGTACATCCTCTTCCGATAGTCGAAGTAGGAGGTGCAATGGAGATGTGTTTGAATCATGCCCCTAGAGCATTAAATGGATTACCCTCTGGAGGTTGGTGGGAAGGGATAGAGGTGGTGCCGCCTGTGTTTGTACCAAAGCAAGTAGGAGATACTACTTTAAAATATTATTTTACCGATAAGAATCAATGTACGAATAGTGATGCTGTGGTGATGACTGTACATGGGTTACCTAATACCACTTTTATTTCAAAAGAACAATATTGTCGAGGTATAGAGGCTGAATTTGAGACAGACTTGACCGCTGAAAAATATATTTGGGCGTGGGGCGACAAAACTGTAAAGGATACAACTGATACTCATGGAGTACATATATACGAACGGCATGGCTATTATGATGTGCAGCTGATTGCAGTATCTGAATACAATTGTGTAGATACTTCTGGTTTACAGCGGATAGAGATTGTAAATGATGCTCCACAAGCTAAATTTTCTTTGGATAAGCAGGCAGCCTGTGGACCTGAGGTTCAATTGAAGATTACATTAGATGATCCAGCTGTATATTCCGATCATAATTTGAAGTTCTTTTGGGATTTTGGAAATGGAGATACTTCCGATACTCTTTTCCCTCATAATCCACAGATTTACTACTCAAGACTCTGGGATACAACCTATAATATTAGTTTTAAAGTATATAATATGTGTAATACTACTGAAATGTTTGATTCTATTATGGTTGGTTCTATTCCTGATGCTGGATTGACTTTTCAACACGAATGGAATTGTTCGCCACTGACATTACGAACTAAAAATATATCATCAGGTACTGATGCTATATTCATTTGGGATATGGGAGATGGAACTGAGCTTGAATATGGCTATCAACCTGAAGACCATATGTATTTGTCAGATTCTGCTTCAAAAGTGTTCATTGTAACCTTAATAGCAAAGAATACGTGTGGTTCTGATACTGTCTCAAAGCCTTTAACTGTATTGGCTCAGACATTGGAAGCCTTTTTTGAAATCCCCCAAAATAATGTTTGTGTAGGGGAGGAGATTTGTTTTAATAATGTATCGACGGATACGTCACTATATGTAACGTATAAATATTGGGATTTTGGGGATAATGACAATGTACGTGATACATCTTGGCATGCTTGTCATGTATACCAAGATTCTGGTTGGTATAAGGTGTTATTGTATATTGATAATGGTTGTGGTTTTGATACAATTAGCGATAGGATTCATGTATGGGCTTTGCCAGATGTAAATATACAGAGTGAAGATGTGAGATGTGATCGAGATTCTTTTGAATTTAGTTTTACTTCTGATCAAGCTTTACAACAATGGAAATGGAATCTAGGGGATAGTACAGAAAGTCTTGCAGAAAGAATCAAACATCGCTATAATAAAGCTGGTGATTACACAGCAAGCATAGAGATCATAGTTGAAAATATTGCTTTTTGTAAAGCAACATATAAAAAGACAGTAACCGTACATCCTCGTCCGTTGATACAATTTACGCCAAAGGATACCCTATTTTGTCCACCATATACCTATATACCAAGAGTTATGGGTGGAGCTCCGATAATGATGTGGGATTATGGAGATGGCAGTGAACAAACATCGGCATTGGAACATATATATGAAAATGATACGGATAGTGTATTGCACTACCAAATCGTATTACATTCTGAAAGTGATAAAGGTTGTCCAGAAGATTTTATGGCTGATATTGCTGTAGCCTATTTACCTATTGCAGGAATGGAGAAAAAAGTAACACAAGGGCGTCCTCAAAAAGTAGAGCTAATAAATACATCTAAAGATCATACAGAGTGTATCTGGTATTTACTGGATGGAGAAGTGAATAATACGCTTGATAATCGACACCTTGAATTTATGGAAAATGGGCAATATGAATTATCCTTAGTCGCCTATAGTCAATATGCTTGTAAAGATTCTATATCTATTGAACATGAAGTATCGCTTAGAGGCTTATATTTTCCAAACACATTTATTCCGCATAGTTTAAATGGGCAGATAAGCGAATTTAAAGGAATAGGTATGGGATTGCAATATTATAAATGTAGTATTTATGATCAGTATCGTAATAAATTATGGGAAACACAGGCTCTTGAAAATGGAAAACCGTCAGAGGGATGGAATGGAACTAATTTACAGGGAGATGAAATGCCACAAGGAATATATGTGTGGCGTGCTGAAGCTATTTTTGAAAATGCTGATGTATGGACAGGTGATAACAATATGTCTGGAAATATTGAAACAGTACAAGGGCAAATACTATTGCTTAGGAAATAAGGCATAATATCAAAAAACTTATGCATTATTATGGAGAATAGCTAGGGCTTGAATGAATACTTTACTGCATTTTTATTATTTTTGCAAACGATATGGGTGCTTTGCTATGATTTTAATGGAATCGCTCTATACAACTGATAAATAAATAAATTTAAAACGAATGAAAATACTATTACTGGGAAGTGGTGGACGTGAGCATGCTTTAGCGTGGAAAATGATTCAAAGTCCTAAATTGGAGAAGTTATATGTAGCACCAGGAAATGCAGGGACAGCAAGTATTGCAGAAAATGTAAATATCGCTGTGACTGATTTCAATACTATAGCTGATTTTATCGCAGAAAAAGGAATAAATTTATTAGTTGTTGGTCCAGAAGATCCATTGGTTGAGGGAGTTCGAGATTTTTTTATCGCTGATGCTCGCTTTCAGGATTTGATGATTCTTGGTCCAGGTAAGGATGGAGCAATATTAGAAGGCAGTAAAGATTTTGCTAAGCAATTTATGGTACGTCATGGAATTCCTACTGCGGGTTATATGACTGTTACACCAGAAAATATAGAGAAGGGGCAGGGCTATCTTACAACTTTAAAAGCACCTTATGTATTAAAAGCTGATGGTTTAGCTGCTGGTAAAGGCGTCTTGATTATTGATGACTTACAAGAGGCACAAAGGGAATTAAAAGAGATGCTAGAGGGGAAGTTTGGTACAGCTAGTAGTAGAGTGGTGATAGAGGAATTCCTAAGGGGTATAGAAATATCAGTATTTGCCATAACGGATGGGAAAACTTATAAAATATTAGGGTCTGCAAAAGATTATAAGCGAATAGGAGAGGGGGATATGGGGTTAAATACTGGTGGTATGGGAGCTATTTCGCCAGTTCCATTTGCAGATGAAGTTTTTAATAAAAAGGTGGAAGAACGAATTGTTCGACCAACGGTAGAAGGATTGAAAAAAGATGGTATTGACTTTCGAGGATTTCTCTTTTTTGGCTTAATGAATGATGGTGGTGAGCCTTCAGTAATCGAGTATAATGTACGTATGGGTGATCCCGAAACAGAGGTGGTCATTCCTCGGTTAAAAACGGATGCTATTGATTTGTTTGTAGCTGCTGCAACTGGAGAATTAGCAAATGTTGAATTTGAACTTGACAATCGCTATTGCGCTACTGTTATGTTGGTGGCAGGGGGCTATCCTGGCGACTACAAGAAAGGGGATGTGATTACTGGTTTTGATCAAGTTGAAAATAGTATCGTTTTTCAGGCAGGTACAAAAGAAGTTGATGGAGAAATTGTTACTAATGGAGGGCGAGTTATTGCAGTTAGCTCCTTTGGCGAACAGATGGAGGAGGCATTAACATGTTCTTATGTGAGTGTTGGAAAGCTATGTTTTAAGGACATGAATTATAGAAAGGATATAGGTCAGGATTTATTGAATTTTAAAAAATAAGATTAGGGGCTATCTAATGTGAAGTCAATTCATTTTTAGATAGCCTTATTTTTAAATGATGGATGATTTGAAAAGAAAGTATGAATGATTTTATAAAATCAAAGCGTTTATATATGCTAATTGTATTGCCATTTTTAGTGGTGGCAATGGCTTTTATTAGTGGCAATTTGTCAACTGCTATGGAAGGTGCATATATGAATGGGGGTATTCATTTGACTTCTATGAGCCGATGGGCTAATTTTTGGTTATCTGTTGGTTGTTCAAGTCTTGTAGTACTTGGTGGAGCTTATATGATTTTTATCACTAACGAAAGATTCAAACTCTTGCACCAAACCACGACCTTGCCTTCATTGATTTACGTCTTATTGACATCTGGCGTTGTTATGAAATTAGGTGTAAGTAATTTATTTATCGCTGTACTGGTTTTGGCAATAGCAATAGACCGTTTTCAAGTTGCGATTAATAATATTAAAAGCAATAAAGCATTGTTTGATTTTGGTTTTTTTGTAGCATTATCCGTGGCAATTTATCCTAAATTTATTCTTTTAATTCTGTGGGCTCTGTGTGTATCTTTCTTCTCTGGGCGCTCTACATTAAAAGATTTATCTGCATTATTATATGGTCTATTAGTCCCAGCTATATTTATGTATTTCTATTATTTTTGGACTGATAGCCTAGGAAAGGGTTACGAGATATTTGTTTACAATTTATGGTTAGGTAGTCCTGTCGCTGAATTACCTACTATTGAATGGATGCGTCTTGGAATACTTTCATTGATTTTACTCGTATCTTTGTATCAGATCCTTATAAAATTTTCCATTTTAGTTGTAAATCGTAGAAGAGGTTTACTTACCTCAATATCTCTACTGTTTTTTCTAATAGTATCACTATTGCTTATCCCTGGGGATTATTATGAATTTATATATGTGATAGCTCTGCCTTTATCTGTTATATATGCTCAGTTCTTCTTGACTAATAGAAGCTTGATTTTTGGAAAAATAATGTTTGTTTTACTATTGATAGTTTGTTTTGTTTTTTGCTTGATTTAGTGTTTGAAAGTAAGTAGTTCACCTCGAACCTCTTCCATCAATACTCCTTTATGATATGCAATCTTACCATTTACTATGGTTGTATCTATTTGATATGTAAAAGTTTGTCCTTCTACTGGCGACCATCCACATTGATATAGGATATTTTCTTTGTTAACTGTCCAAGGACTTTTTCGAAAGATACAGATATCAGCCTTATAGCCTTCACGCAAGAAACCTCTATGCTCAATACCAAAAAGTTCAGCTGGTGCATGGCACATTGAATCAACTATTTTTTCAAAAGTAATGGCTCCTTTTTCTGCTAATTCTAGCATCGTGGGTAGGGAGTGTTGCACCATTGGCCCACCACTAGCCGATTGGGTATATGTACCACTTTTTTCAGCGATTGTGTGAGGTGCATGGTCTGTAGCTACGACATCAATAATGCCTTGATTTAACCCTTCTATCAGGGCTAATCGGTCATTTTCTGTTTTAATTGCTGGATTCCATTTTACGAAACTCCCTTTTTCGGTATAGGCTTTATCATTGAACCAAAGGTGATGAACACAAACCTCGCCAGTAATTTTTTTGTCAGCTCGTTTGCCTGTATCTAATAAGCTAAGTTCTTCGGCTGTACTAAGGTGTAATATATGTAAGCGACTGTCATATTTGCGTGCCAATGAGCTGGCTAGAGAAGAACTTTTGATGCATGCTTCTCGACTACGAATTAAAGGGTGGCATTCTACCGGAATATCGTCGCCATATTTTTCTTTGTATAGTGCTAAATTTTTATTGATAATAGGGGTGTCCTCACAATGAGTTGTTATTAGTAAAGGACATTCGCTAAAAAGTTGCTCCAAGGCAGATATTCTATCCACTAACATATTTCCTGTGGATGATCCCATAAAAACCTTTACTCCGCAAGTTGTATGGGGATCTGCTCGTTTAATTTCATCGATATTATTAGTTGTCGCTCCAAGGTAGAATGAGTAGTTGATCAATGAGTGCTTAGCAGCTATGTCTTGTTTCTCTTTTAGTCGTTCTAGGTTGATTGTTGGAGGAGATACATTTGGCATATCCATAAAAGAAGTGATCCCCCCTGCTGCTGCTGCACGACTTCCCTCTGCAATACTTCCTTTATGAGTTAATCCTGGTTCACGAAAATGTACTTGGTCGTCAATAACTCCAGGGATAATATAGCAATCTGTTGCATCAATAATTTCTGATTCGGCTAAAATAGCCTCTGGAATATTAGTAGATATTTGTTGAATCTTATCATTTTCAATGATAAGATTTGCTTTGAAGAGCTTCCCTTCATTGACTAATGTTCCTCCTAGAATAAGTTTTTTCATCTGCTATTATGCTTGATATGTACGACTAATTATTACTTTTTTGCTTTTATCTTACCCAATAAAGCTCTTAATTTCATAGAAATGACACCTAATACAGCCTCTTTTATGATACTTTTGCTCATTTTTGAAGTGCCTAAAGTACGATCAGTAAAGATAATAGGAACCTCTTTTAATTGAAAGCCTAATGTAGATGTCGTAAATTTCATTTCAATTTGAAAAGCATACCCTTTAAATCGTATTTGTTCTAAATCTATCGTTTCTAATACCTGACGAGTGTAACAAACAAAGCCTGCTGTAGCATCATGGATTTTCATACCTGTAATAAAACGTACATACTTCGAAGCAAAATAAGAAAGTAGAACTCGACTCATAGGCCAGTTCACTACATTTACTCCAGTGACATAGCGAGATCCTATAGACATATTAGCTCCTTGGACACAGGCTTGATGTAGATGTACCAAATCTTTAGGGTTATGTGAAAAATCAGCATCCATCTCAAAGATATAGTTATACTCATGTTCTAAAGCCCAGTTAAAACCAGCAATATAAGCAGTTCCTAGTCCCAATTTCCCTTTTCGTTCAATGATATATAAATTGGAAAATTCTTTCTGTAACTCTTTTACAATATTAGCTGTTCCATCAGGAGAATTGTCTTCAATGATGAGTATATCAAAAGTAGGTTTTAAAGAAAATGTATAGCGAATGATATTCTCTATATTCTCTTTTTCATTGTAAGTAGGTATGATAACCAGTCTGTCGTTCACGGTATATATTATAAATAGGTTGTAATGCGTTCAAGTTTATTCCCTCTGGATCCTTTTATTAGAATAAAAGCATTGCTTATAGAGCATTCTTTTAAATGATCAATTAAAGAATCTGTATCTTTAAACCAAGCAATAAAGTTAGTATTATCGGCGTAATCTTCAAAATTTTTCCCAATTAAATATATGTATTCAAATTTTCCATTTGAAGTTAATTGTAGTAAATCGTGATGCGCTTTTTTACTTTCAACTCCCAATTCAAGCATCTCTCCTAAAATAAGAATTTTATGTTCAGCTGTCAATTCTTTAAAATTATTGATAGCAACTTGCATACTGCTGGGATTAGCGTTATATGCA
>CAMRAP010000012.1 GCA_947039985.1 uncultured Odoribacter sp. | reverse complement strand
TACACTAATCTTAACACTCTTTCCCTACACGACGCTCTTCCGATCTCAAGAGAGGAAAAATACCAAATCACACAAGCTATAAATGCCGACAATCCACCCAAATAAGATAGAATCACTTTATCAAACAAATTAATTCCTTGACGAATAGATACAGCGATTAAACCAACAATGGTGGAAAAATAGGTGGCAATTAAGATCGGAATGAATATATCAGTTGGGTTTACTGCACCCATTTGTGCTCGATAAACCATGATTGAAACGGGAACAATGGTTAAACCAGAGGTATTTAACACCAAAAACATAATCTGTGCATTCGAAGCGACCTCTTTTTTAGGATTCACTTCCTGCATCTGCTGCATGGCTTTGAGTCCCATTGGAGTTGCAGCATTATCCAATCCCAACATATTCGCAGCTAAATTCATCATGATTGAGCCATGTGCTGGACTGTTTTTGGAGAGCTCAGGAAACAAACGTCGAAAGAATGGACCGATCAAACGAGACATCACTCCCACTGCTCCACCCTTCTCTCCGATCTTCATAATGCCCATCCACAAAGTCAACACCCCTGTCAAACCTAATGAAATTTCGAATCCTGTTTTCGACATATCGAATGTAGATGTTATTATCTTTCCAAAAACTTCTACATCGCCCATAAATAGTAAACGATAGAAGGCAACAATAAATGCTACACCAAAAAAGAATATCCAAATGTAATTTAGAACCATGTCATTAAGCTAGTGCCGTAAAAAACGTCAAATGTAAAAAGCCTTGCAAAAACAGGTTGATGTCAAGTCATTTGCAAGGCTCTTCTATGTATAATTGTGCTTCTTTGGAGTATTAAACTAGACCTTTAGAAGCTTTCAATGTATTTTGCAATAAAGATACGATAGTCATCGGCCCTACTCCACCAGGAACTGGTGTGATATAAGAGCATTTCGGAGCAACCGTTTCAAAATCAACGTCACCCACTAAACGGAAGCCAGATTTTGTCTTATCAGAAGGAACACGGTGGATACCAACATCCACAACAACAGCACCTTCTCTCACCATATCAGCCGTTACAAAATGGGGAATACCTAATGCCACAATCAAGATGTCAGCTTTCAATGTATACTCCTTTATATTTTGTGTGCGACTATGACAAATAGTGACAGTACAATCGGCATATTCATCCTTTCTGGACATCAAAACAGACATCGGAGTACCAACGATATTACTACGTCCAATAACTACACAATGCTTACCCTGAGTTTGAATTTTATAACGTCTCAACAATTCTACAATTCCAGCAGGAGTCGCAGGTAGATAAGTAGGTAATCCAGTCACCATTTTCCCAACATTGTAAGGATGAAAACCGTCAACATCTTTATTTGGATCAATAGCTAACAATATCTTCTGTTCAGAAATATGCTTAGGCAATGGAAGTTGTACGATATAGCCGTCAACATCATCATCCTCATTTAGTTTCTTTACAATTTCCAATACTTGCTCCTCTGTTATATCGTCGGAGTAGCGCATTTCAGTACTTTTAAAACCTACCTCTTGACAAGATTTCACTTTACTTGCCACATAGGTTTCACTTGCTGGATCACTTCCAACAAGCACCGCAACTAAATGTGGTATCTTCTGCCCTGCCTCTTTCAGCAAGCAGACTTCGTTTGCTAATTCCTGCTTAATTTCTGCAGAAATCTTTTTACCGTCAATTAATTCCATATATCTATTAACTATAACTTATAAACTTAACGTTTCATTCTTGGCATATTGCGCATCATTTTTCCACCACCCGACATCATCTTCATCATCTTCTTAGAATCCTCGAACTGTTTCAATAGACGATTCACCTCTTGAACGGTCGTTCCACTTCCTTTTGCAATACGTGTGCGCCGAGCTCCATTAAGAAGAGCAGGATTCACTCGCTCTGCTGGAGTCATAGAATGTATAATTGCTTCAACTCCTTTAAATGCGTCATCATCAATATCTACATCCTTTAAAGCTTTTCCAACACCAGGTATCATAGCAGCTAGATCCTTGATGTTACCCATTTTCTTTATTTGTTGAATCTGACTCAAGAAGTCATTAAAATCAAACTGATTGCGAGATATTTTTTTCTGTAATTTCTTAGCCTCTTCAGCATCAAACTGCTCTTGCGCTCTCTCCACCAAAGAAACAATGTCCCCCATTCCAAGAATACGGTCTGCCATACGCTCCGGATGGAAAGCATCCAAGGCATCAAGCTTCTCTCCAGTTCCGACATATTTAATGGGCTTATTCACCACCGTACGAATAGAAATAGCAGCACCACCACGGGTGTCTCCATCTAATTTCGTTAGAATAACACCACTAAAATCAAGACGTTCGTTAAATTCACGAGCGGTATTTACAGCATCCTGACCAGTCATTGCATCCACAACAAACAAGATCTCATTCGGAGTGATTGCCTTTTTAACCGCCTCAATCTCCTTCATCATCTCCTCGTCAATAGCCAAACGACCAGCCGTATCGACAATCACAACATCATAACCATTTGATTTTGCATGCTTAATGGCATCTTGTGCTATCTGAACTGGATTTTTAGATGCTTCATCGCTATATACAGGTACTCCGATTTGCTCACCTAAGACTCTCAACTGCTCAACGGCAGCAGGACGATAAACGTCACAAGCCACTAATAAAGGATTCTTAGCCTTCTTTGTTTTTAATAAATTTGCAAATTTACCAGAAAAAGTAGTTTTACCAGAACCTTGCAAACCAGCCATTAAAATGATGGCAGGCTTAGCCGTAACATCCACCTCAATATTATGTCCCCCCATCAATTCGGCCAATTCATCATGTACGATTTTCACCATCATCTGACCGGGCTTCACTGCTGTAAGTACATCCATACCTAGAGCCTTTTCTTTCACTCTACTGGTGAAATCCTTCGCCACCTTGTAATTAACGTCGGCATCAAGCAAAGAGCGTCTTACCTCTTTTAGGGTTTCAGCCACATTTAGTTCCGTGATTGAACCTTGACCTTTTAATATTTTGAACGAACGTTCTAATCTTTCCGATAGATTATCAAACATATCTTATTCTTCTTTTAAATTATTTTTTTCCAATATTCTTCAATACAACAAAAGTCTTGTCGATCAATGCATTATCCACAACAACAGTAAATTCATTCGTCGAAGAGATAACCTCAGTAATATTTATTCCTTCCCAGGACAACTCTTTCATAATGGTATAATAGAATCCAGCCTGCATACTATTTCCTTTGGGTAGTTTCAAGGTCACAGATGATAAATCATCCTGCTTAAATAAGCAAACCTCATCTTTAAAACACTCAGAAATTAAAGGCTCCATCATATTACTAATCACAAGGTTTGTTTCAAACACTCCCTGTACCATCGTATAGAAAATCTCATCATTCTTGACTAAACTTTTCAACACTTCAATATGACAATCCAACAATGTTGGAGAATTTTTAAATGTATAGTCGCATAGATTGCTTCTTAAAATAAGATCACCCATACTGCTCAACAACTTGTTCAGTTGCACTTGTTCTCTTATTTGAAGATAGGGAGCTAATCGATTTAAAGACATAACAATTGCACCTGTATTCACCTCTTTTTTCAAAGCTTTCTCCACGTCAGCTTGCAACTGACGTGCTAAAGATGACACATTGATAATACCAGCAGCTAAAGCCTCTGACAAATAAGGTCGATGCTTTACAATATCCTCTACAACATGTGAAATACTTACCATATACTATATACTTTTTTTTAATAAACACTGTATTACAGCACCTATATGTTTAAATTTCAACAAACGTAACTAATTTTTTTCACATTTGCGACAGCTTCCACCTAATATTTAAACAATCTGTGGCTTTTCACCTATTTTATATTAGATCTCTCTGGCGCACAACCTCAAACATAACTACTGTTGCTGCTGCTGAAACATTCAAAGATTCTATTTGTCCTTTTTGTGGAATCTTAATACATTCTGTTGCGATATTCAATAAATCTTCATCAATCCCTTTGTCCTCTGAACCCATAATAACCACAAGAGCTTGTTTCATATCTACCTCGGTATAGAATTTCTCTGCTTTTTCAGTCGCAGCATAAACTTGGAATTCTCGTTGGAATTTTAATTCACGTACAATGCGCTTTAAATTAGTCACTCTACACACAGGGATATGATAAAGTGCTCCTGCCGACGTTTTCACGGCATCTGAAGAGATTTTTGCAGAGTTTTTATTGGGGATAATCACGGCATGAACACCAGCACTCTCTGCACTACGTACAATAGCACCAAAATTACGAACGTCCGTAACACGGTCTAACACCAACACAAAAGGAACTTTCCCCTCCTTGGCAACTTCATCTAGAACTTCATTGATATCTTGATAAGGAACTGGTGATATTTCAGCCAATACGCCTTGATGATTTCTATCAGAGAAAGCTCTAAAAGCCTCGTCTGGTACATATTGAAAGGCAATATCATTATCTCTAATCATTTTGAACAGTTGCTGAAACAAGTCCCCATAACTCCCTCTTCTCAACATCACTTTATCAATCTCTTTCTCTTGTTGTATCGCTTCTATTACAGCGCGGATACCGAATATACATTCCTGTTTGTATTTTGCCATTGTATTTTATCTTTTAGATTTTATTTTTCAACTCTTCAGCTTGTGCAGTCAAGAGTTCCCATTCAAACATGATTTTCTCTAGCTGTTTTTGACTTTTACCATATTTTTGGAGCAACTCATCACTACTTGTTCCTGATGCCATCTCTCCTTCCATTTCTGCAATCGCTTTTTCTAAGCGTGTGATCTCTTCTTCTCTTTTTTCAACCTCTTGTTTTGCTTTTTTTATCTCTCGACTCAGTTGTTTCTGTTCTTCAAAAGAAAGTTTATTATTCTTTTCTACCGGAACGAACTCTTTTTCTGATGATTTTGGTTTACGCAACTGCTCATACTCTTTAAAGCAAGCGATCTTTTTTGCTTCTAGGAATTCTGCAATTCCACCAATATACTCTTTGATACTCTTATTGGTAAACTCATATACTTTATCTGCTAAACCAGAAAGGAAATCTCTATCATGAGATACAACAATCACCGTTCCTTCAAATTTCCGCAAAGCCTCTTTTAATATATCTTTTGTGCGCATATCCAAGTGATTGGTAGGCTCATCCAGAATCAATAAATTATAAGGCTGTAATAACAAACGAACCATAGCCAAACGTGTACGTTCACCTCCAGATAATACTTTTACCTTTTTATCCACATCATCACCAGAGAATAAAAACGCCCCCAAGATATCTCGAATTCTTCTCCGTACATCCCCTTCAGCAACCGAATCTACTGTTTCTAGCACGCTCATCGACGAATCCAATAGATCTGCTTGATTCTGCGCAAAATATCCAATATTTATATTATGTCCAAGCTTTAACTCCCCCTCATACGAAATTTCTTCCATGACCATTTTCACCAAGGTAGATTTTCCCTCGCCATTTTTACCTACAAAAGCGATCTTTTCACCTCGTTTCACGTCTATATCTAACTGATCCAACACCACATGTTCCCCATAAGCTTTGTGTAAAGAGCGACCTGTAAGTGCTATTTCACCCGAACGTACAGCTGGCTGAAAACGAATATTTATACGCGTACCATCCTCTTCCTCAACCTCCACTCTTTCAATCTTATTCAACTGTTTTATACGCGATTGCACCTGTATAGCCTTCGATGATTTAGAACGAAATCTGTCTATAAATTCCTCTGTATCTTTGATCTGCTTCTGCTGATTCTGATACGTTCGCATCTGTTGCTCTACCCGCTCCTTTCTCAATTCCTCATAATCGGAATAGGATGCTTTATAGTCATAGGCTTTCCCCAGGGAAATTTCGATCGTTCGATTCGTGATGCTATCCAAGAATGCTCTATCATGCGACACTAGCACCACTGCACCAGGGTAACTCTGTAAAAAAGACTCCAACCAAGAAATAGATTCAATATCCAAGTGATTGGTAGGCTCATCTAACAAAAATACATCTGGACGAGCCAATAAAATTTTTGCCAACTCGATACGCATACGCCAACCACCACTAAACTCCTCGCAATTGCGCTCAAAATCTCCGTTTGTAAAACCTAAGCCCTTCAAAATTACCTCCACTTCGGCATCCATATTACCGACACCACGTATATTTAGCAATTCTATCTTATCGTGAATTTTATCCAGAAGCTTCATGTATTCAGGCGAATCATAATCTTCTCTTCCAGCTAAGTCTATATTCAATTGATCCAACTCCGCTTGCAATTCAAATAGTTCTGAAAATGCTTTCTTTGCTTCATCTCTCACAGTACTACCACTAGTATATACCTTGGTCTGTGGCAAATACCCCATTTTTACATCCGAAGACATGGACACACTACCCTCTGACGGGATTTGTGCACCTGCTAATATTTTTAAGGTGGTCGATTTCCCTGCACCATTACGCCCAGTTAAACCGATTCGATCTTTTTTATTGATTAGAAATGAAATTGAGTTTAGCAGATAAAAACCACCAAACACTACACTGACATTATTTGCTGAAATCATGTATTATATATATTACAGTTCTATTTAACAAGCACTCAAAACAATAAGCATTTAAATAAAACAAAAAAATGAAGTCTATTCAAGACCTTTTAAAATTATGTCAAAAGTACTACATCCTAAGCACTTATTCAAACTTGAGAAAAAGAGTTTTAAATCAAGCTATTTTATACGTTTAAATATCATCTCTTCCATCTCTTCCACCGTAAATTTATTCGGACTATTTTCTGAATTAAATTCAAAACCTATTTCTACCGGATGTGCCTGATAGTGTTTGCAAAACAGTTCTCTATCTGCGTATGGGGGCAGAACGAGATATTCATGCACTGTTTCCAAGGTGTTAAAAGATTCATAGCGAGTGATCATCTCTTCAAACAATTTCTCTCCGGGGCGCAATCCCACCACTTTTATTTCAGCCGTTTTATCGACTGCTTTTGCAAGCGTGATGATGTTGTACGCCTTTATTTTAGGCGCGATGATCTCTCCACCCAAGGTGTTTTTCAAGACACGGAAAGCAATATACACACAATCATCCAATGTTGACATAAAGCGTGTCATACGATCGTCAGTTACAGGAAGCACGCCATCCTCTTTCGCCTTTTTCTGAAAGAAAGGAATCACCGTACCTGCCGAACCAAACATATTGCCATAGCGAACGATAGACGTTTTCAAGTGTGGGTTTTGTTTGTATGCGTCGATAAACAGTTTATCGGATAGCATTTTAGATGCCCCATAAGCATTGTTTACCAAGGAAGCCATATCAGTTGAGAGTGCCAATATCTGCTTTACACCCTGTTTGACTGCCGACACGATTAAGTTGTGAGCCCCTATGATATTACTTTCGATAGCTCCCCACGGATTAGCCTCTGCCTCTGGAACTATGCGCATGGCAGCGGTATGGATAACCAAATCTATCTTTTCACAGGCCTTGTCGACCGCTGACAAACAAGCCATATCTCCGACAATAAAACGCAAGGGGCCTGACGAAAAACGAGCTTGCATGAGCTTCTGTTTTTCAATGTCTCTGGAAAAGATTACAATTTCTTTTACACTGGGGTAAACTTGTAAAACCAATTCGGTGAATTTCTGACCGAAAGAACCTGTTCCTCCTGTAATTAAGATGGTTTGACCGTTGAACATATCAAATAGTTGTTTTGCTTTCGTTTAACTGTATACTGAAATCGCAACCACATCATGATTCCTGTCAAGGTCAGTCCTATAGGATAACCAATCCAAATACCTTGAATTCCCCAATCCATTACAAATCCACAGATATAACTGCTAGGTATTGCGATTATAAAATAGCCGATGAAAGAGATTATTGCCATAGAAAACACATCACTAATACCTCGTAGGGAGTTGGCATAAGCAATCTGTAGAGCATCGCCAAACTGGTATGCGATAAGGATTAGTACTAGTGAAGCTACCATGTTGATCACCTCGTCTGAAGTGGAAAACAGGCTACCAATAAATTCTCTTGAAAAAAAGAAAAGACTGGAAATAATCAAAGCTAGTAGAACCATCACGTGAAAACCTGCCGTACTTGCTCGCTTTAAGTTTACAAAATCGCCTTTACCCAAGAAGTTGCTGACTCGCACAGATATGGCTGCACCTACACCATAGTAGATCATAAAGCCTAGCGTGGAAATGGCAACCAATACTTGATGAGCTGCCAAAGAGAGTGTGCCCAACCAGCCTATCATAATTCCTGTGACACTGAACAGTGCCGTTTCAAGTCCCATCTGAATACCAATCATCCACCCCATTTTATTTAAAGAGATGATGTCTGCAATGTTGTAGTTACTCCGCTTAAAACCAACTAAGTATTTCCGAAAATAAACTCTACGATAAAAAAGAATAGCAAAGGCTACAAACATAACGATCCTTGCTATTAGCGTAGAAATACCAGCCCCAACAACACCCAAAGCTGGGCATCCAAATTTACCATAAATAAGCACAGAGTTTCCTAAGATATTCAGTACATTGGCAAACAGGAGTATATACATCGGTGTCTTTGTATTTGTAATACCATCTGAAAACTGTTTGAAGGAATTAAAAAGCATGACAAACACCAAAGAAGCTAGCTGCAAAAGAAAGTAGGGACGAATCAGTGGCAATAACTCTTCGGGTTGTCCCATATTGTCAAGATTAAACCATACGACAACCATTGCTAAGGTCAATAGTATGCCTATACATAGATTGACTAGCAAACTATTTTTCAATAATTGCCCCACATGAAATTTATCTCTACGACCAAAAAATTGACCTACCAATGGAGTTAATCCATACGAAAAACCCAAGCCAAAAAGGATAGGTATATTAAAAACGCTATTGACAAAAGAGGCGGCAGCAAGATCTAAGGTATCAAAATGTCCCACCATCATATTGTCGGCAATTCCAACAATAACAATTCCTAATTGCCCAATAACAATAGGAAGTCCTAAATGAATTAAAGCCTTGTAATGTTCTATGTATTTGTAAAAATATCTCATAACTATATCCACGAAATGTGAGTGCACAAAGTTATGCTTCCTATTTTTAGTATTCCACGTTTATAGTTTTTTTATTTTTATTTTTTTCATACCTTGCCGACTCAAAAAAAGAAATAAATAAGAAACATATGAAATCAATTATTACAACATTATGTATAGTAATGTTAGCAATCCAGTTACATGCAGAAGGGAAAAGTAAAACATTCGAGAAAACCTTCCCCAAAGAAGGACTAGAAGAACTGGTACTCTCTAATAATTATGGAAAGATAGAAGTGATTCAAAATGAAGGCTCTGAAATAGAGGTGTCGGTTGTAATAAAGGTTGATGCTAAAACAGGTTTAAAAGCAGACGAAGCCTTAGATTTAATAGAAGTCATAGATACTCAAGTAGATCATTATTTGAATATAAGCACGAAGTACGGTAATGATATGGCTTTTAAAAAGTTTATTTCGGGAACAAGCATACAAGTTGATTACAAAGTGACTATACCTAAAGATTTAAAGCTTCGAATTATTGCTTCAAACGGAGATACCTATTTAGGAGATTTTGAAGGCTCCCTAAATGTAGATATCCGAGATGGGAATTTTAAGGCAAGCTCGTTAAAAGGCGAGGAGTTTAATATCAAACAAAACAAGGGAAGCTTTAATGTGGAGAGTATCTCTACGATGATCGGTGATTTTGAGAATACCACTCTAGAGATTGAAGAGGGGGGTGACATTCGCTTAACAACTAACTCGTCGGATGGAAAATTACACTCTATCGTGAAGTTGAATATTAGATCCTCTGGGGGAGTGATGAAACTAGGAAACATCGAAGAATTAAGTGGAAGTTCATCTTTTACAAAATATGAAATACAAGATTTAGGCAACTTCTTAGATATGGATATGAAAATGGGGGAAATGAATATTCGCAATATCCAATTGCTGTTTTCTGAAATCCGCTTAAAAGGATCGTTCACTAAAATGGGCTTAACTTTTATGAAAGATGCAGGCTATCATTTAGAAATAGAACGTAATAAATCTTTGAAGATGGACCTACCAGCTAGCATGAAATTGGAAGACAAAGCAACATCTGAAAAGAATAGAATACTGAATACTAAATTTATAGGCAATGTGAAGTATTCCGGCAAGGTTTTCTTGAACTTATCGAATGGAAATCTTTACATTCAATAATCGGTTTTTTCAATTTTCATTACATTTGTTTAAAAAACATTTGCAATGTTGATTTTTTAATTTACTTTTGCTAAACAATACAGAGAATAATGAATACAAGATTACAACATTTCCATCATCATTGCCATCACTATACCAGGTGAGATGATGTTTTTATGCTGTAAATTTAGATAAAAAGTATAATAAGCTCGCCTGATTCAGGTGAGCTTATTTTATTTATATCGCTTTCAGAATCAGTCGAAAAAACAAAAACAAAATAAACTATGACAAATTTAAAAATTGCATTGCAAAAATCAGGACGTTTGAATGAGGATTCTATCAAGCTATTAAAAGAGTGTGGCATATCTATTAACAATGGAAAAGATCAATTGATGGCTCAAGCCTCTAATTTTCCGCTAGAAGTACTTTATCTTCGAAATGCAGATATTCCACAATATGTAAGAGATGGAGTAGCTGATATTGCTGTAATTGGTGATAATACAGAGATCGAAAAGGAAACAGGGATTGTCAACTTATTAGAGCTGGGGTTTTCAAAATGTCGCTTATCTATAGCTGTCCCTAAATCGGCAGACTTTCAAGATATCTCTTGGTTGCAAGGAAAAAGGATTGCCACCTCGTATCCCAACTCTTTGAGAAAATTTCTTGCTGCTAATAACTTAGAAGCTGAAATTCACGAAATCTCTGGATCGGTTGAAATTGCACCAAACATTGGCTTGGCCGATGCGATTTGCGACTTAGTGAGCACGGGTAGTACGCTATTTAAAAATGGCTTAAAGGAAGTATATAGAATGTTTGATTCTCAAGCTGTTTTATTTGCAAATCCAAATTTGAGCGCGGATAAAAAAGCGATTTTAGATCAGTTAATCTTTAGAATTAACTCGGTCTTAATTTCAAAGTCAAATAAATACATCTTGCTAAATGCTCCCGAAAAAGCTTTAGACGCAATATGTAGCCTACTACCAGGCATGAGAAGTCCTACAATCATACCTCTACAAAGGAAAGGTTGGGTTTCTGTTCACGCCGTAGTAAATGAAAATAAATTTTGGGAAGTGATTGATAATTTAAGAAATGCTGGAGCAGAGGGCATTTTAATTATACCAATAGAAAAAATGATTCTTTAAAACGAAAAGGTAAATTTAGACTATGGAAAAAATATTAAATCCCAAGCGGGAAATGTGGTCAGAAATATTGGCACGTCCACAAATTAAAAATGATGATCTAGTTAAAATCTGCAAGGATGTCTTTGCAGACATCATAAAAGATGGAGATAAAGCTGTTGTGAAATATACCAGTTCTTTTGACCAGGTAGATATAGATCATATTCAAGTAACAGAAACAGAATTTGAGGATGCTGAACAACAAGTTTCCATAGAACTAAAGTTTGCTATTCGTGAGGCATATAAAAATATATCTACTTTTCATAGCCTACAAAAAGCTGAGAAAATAGAATTTATAAGCCCAGATGGATTTCGTTGCTGGCAGGAAGCAAGAGGGATAGAAAAGGTGGGACTGTATATTCCCGGAGGAAGTGCACCCCTATTTTCTACTGTTTTGATGCTAGCCATTCCAGCTTCTTTGTCGGGATGCCAAGAGATCATCCTGTGTACACCACCCAATAAAAGTGGGCAAATTAATCCTGCCATACTATGGACTGCACGTTTGTGTGGCGTGACACAAGTGTATAAAGTAGGTGGAATACAAGCAATAGGTGCCCTGACTTTTGGCACCGAATCCATTCCTAGGGTGTATAAGATTTTCGGACCAGGCAATCAATATGTCACGGCTGCTAAGCAATTAGCAAACCAATACGGAGTGGCGATTGATATGCCAGCAGGCCCTTCAGAGGTGATGGTTGTTGCCGACCACTCTTCTTGCCCCGCTTTTATTGCAGCAGATCTTTTATCACAAGCAGAACACGGCCCTGATAGTCAAGTTGTATTGGTTACGCCAGAAATTGATTTGCTAGAAAAGGTGGAAAAAGAGTTGCAAGAGCAATTGGCAGCCCTCCCGCGTGAAAGCATAGCAATAAAGGCATTAGAGAATTCTAAATTTATTGTATTGAATGATTTAGATGAATGTATGCAGTTGGCGAATGAATATGGAGCGGAACACTTGATTTTATGTATAGAAAATTATAACGAACGAGTGCCAGAGGTGATCAACGCAGGCTCTGTATTCTTAGGAAACTATTCCCCCGAAAGTGCCGGTGATTATGCTTCAGGGACTAATCACACTCTGCCAACGAATGGCTTTGCAAAAGCTTATAGTGGGGTGAATATGGATGCCTTTTGTAAAAAAATCACCTTTCAAGAGATCAGTGAAGAGGGCTTGAAGTCTTTAGCACCAACCATAGAAATAATGGCTGAAAATGAGCAACTGATAGCACACAAACGAGCGGTTGAAATACGAGTTCAGAATCTAAAGTAGTAACGATACTAGATTTATAGCAATAAAAAAAAGATTATGCGTGAAACAATCCTGAAAAAAATAGTGATAGCGAGCAATGATTCATGTTCGTATTTTGATACATTCAAAGAAGTGAGTATAGAAAAATTAGTGAGACCCAATATTCAACATCTGCAAGCTTATTCGTGTGCTCGTGATGAATATAAAGGCAAAGAAGCGATCTTTTTGGATGCCAATGAGAATCCTTATGACAATGGCTACAATCGCTATCCAGATCCTCTCCAACAGGAATTAAAAGCGGTTCTTTCTCAGATCAAAAACGTGCCGACAGATCAAATGATCTTGGGCAATGGAAGTGATGAACTGATTGATTTGATCATTCGTAGTTTCTGTGAACCGGCACAAGATAATATGATTGTTTTTTCACCTGGATATGCGATGTACGAGGTGAGTGCAGCAATTAATAATATAGCAGTAAAGAAGATCAATCTGACAGCTGATTTTTTACCAGATTGGCAAACAATGTGGCAGAAGGTAGATGAGCATACGAAGATCATTTTTTTATGTACGCCCAACAACCCAACAGGCAAGCTTATTCCTTTAGAGCAGATTGAGCAAGTGTGTCGTAAGTTTCAGGGGCTTGTCTTAGTGGACGAAGCCTATATTGACTTCACAGATGAACCCTCTGCCATCCATTTACTTGAGCGCAATAAAAATGTACTCGTGCTACAAACGCTCTCCAAAGCTTGGGGAATGGCTGGTCTACGTTTGGGTATGTGCTTTTCCAATCCTAAAGTGATCAATATATTAAATGCAGTTAAACCGCCCTATAATATTAGCAGTTTAACCCAATCAACTGTCATTGAACTCCTACAAGATTATGATGGATTTAAGCAAAAATGCTTGAGGCTCAAATCTGAACGCCAACGACTCTTAACGGAGTTGAGCACCTTGGACTTGTTTGAAACAGTATATGATTCTGATGCCAATTTTATATTAGCGATAACGGATAAATGTCGCGAGATTTATACCTACTTAATCGATCAACAAATTGTGGTCAGATTAAGAGATATACCACCCGTTATTTCTGGAGGCATCCGTATAACAGTAGGAACAGAAGAGGAGAATAACGATCTACTGAAAGCTTTAAAAAATTACACCGCATAGATTTACAGTATGAAACCCAAATGCAGAATTGACACCAAGGAGTATGCTTAAATTGGGGTTCCAGCTGACAACTAAAAACAAATTATAGAAAGATGAAAAAGATTTTATTTATAGATAGAGACGGAACTATCATCAAAGAACCTGCCATAGATTTTCAGATTGATAGTCCTGAGAAATTTGAGTTCTTACCGGGAGTAATCGGTGCACTGCGACAAATTGCAGAAGAAACAGACTATCGATTGGTGATGGTTAGCAATCAAGATGGACTAGGTACATCCTCTTTTCCAGCAGAAGATTTTGTGTTGCCTCAGCAATTAATGATAACTACTTTAGAGGGGGAGGGTGTTGTTTTTGATGAAATACTGATTGATCCAAGTATGCCAGAGGAAAATTCGCCTTTTCGTAAGCCTGGAATAGGTATGGTGCAAAAATATATGAATGAGTATCTCGATGGCGAACATTCGTATGTGATTGGCGATAGAGTCACAGATATGCAATTGGCTAAGAACATGGGCTTGAAAGGCATTTTTATTGGTGAACAACAATCTGAAGAGTACCCCATAGCGCTAACATCTAAGTCGTGGAAAGAGATTGCAAGCTTTTTAAAAAAGGGTAGCCGCAAAGCAAAAATAGCTCGCAAAACTTCTGAAACTGAAATTGCAATAGAGCTAGATTTAAACGGAGAGGGAAATAGTCAAATCCATACCGGATTACACTTTTTTGATCATATGTTGGAGCAGATTGCTCGACATGGAGGAGTGGATTTAAATATTCAAGTAGCAGGAGATTTAAATGTAGATGAACACCATACGATTGAAGATACTGGTATTGTTTTAGGAGAGTGTTTTACAATGGCTTTAGGAGGGAAAAAAGGAATAGAACGCTATGGATTTGCCCTACCGATGGATGAAGTAAAGGCGGAAGTTTTATTGGATTTTGGTGGACGTGCTCACTTGGAATGGGATGTTGCATTTGATCGGGAGTATGTGGGTGATTTTCCTACTGAAATGACAAAACACTTTTTTGCAGCATTCTGTCAAAGTTGTAAATGTAATTTACATATCCGTGCAGAGGGAGAGAATATGCACCATATCATTGAAGCTATTTTTAAAGCTTTTGCTCGTGCCATTCGCAGCGCAATCCGTCAATCAGGAGGAGGAATTCCTTCATCTAAAGGAACATTATAATTACGAGGAACGTATTCTTCATAAAGAATATTTAGTATATTGCACTGCCTAGAGGAGAATATTTATAATAGATGTAAACCGTAAATTTTAAACGTATGAAAAGATTTTTGAGCACATTTGTATTCCTTTTAATATGTTCTATTACTTTATTTGGAGCCAATGGAATACTAGAAAAATTAAAGGGAATCCCACAAATCAGTGACATTAAAGAGTGGGAAGTGAAGCCCTTTGATGAGTACTATCAATTTTGGTTTGAACAACCAATTGATCACAATGACCCAAGCAAAGGCACATTTAAGCAGCAAGTACTCTTAGGACATCGGAATAGTGATGCACCTACAATTATTGAGTTAGATGGCTACACCATAGGCCCCAAAGGAGCAGGAGAATTAGCTAGTTTGTTTGAAGGCAATCAAGTGAGAATAGAACATCGTTTCTTTGATAAAAGTGTCCCTAAAGGAGATATTCCTTGGGAAGATTTAACGATCAAAAATGCAGCTAACGATCAGCATAAAATCATTCAATCGCTAAAAGAGCAAATTTATCCATCGACAAAATGGATTTCAACGGGTATTAGCAAGGGGGGACAAACAACCATTTTTCATCGCTATTTTTATCCAGAAGATGTAGATATTAGTGTGCCTTATGTGGCACCCTTAAATTTAGAGTATATTGATCCTCGCATCAATAAGTTTTTGAGTCGTTTAGGCAGTGCTAGAGTGGGTTTCTCATCGTTTTTTTCAGGAGGAAGTACGCAAAGAGATTGCCGATACATCATTCGTGATTTTCAAATGATGTGCTTTGAAAATAGAGCAAAGCTTCTGCCTCTTTTTAAAGAATATGCAGAGGCTAGATCTTATACATTTCAAGCAGCAGGAGGAATGGAAAGAGCTTTTAACCTAGCAGTGCTTGAGTATCCATTTGCATTTTGGCAGTGGGGAAGTAATTGTGAGGAGATTCCAAATCTAGAGGTGAATGATTTAGATGAGATTTTTGAATATTTAGTACAAGTATCCCCTCCCAATTTTTTTGATGACAAAGAGATCGAACATTTATATCCATTCTTCTATGGAGCATTAACAGAAATGGGAATGTATAAGTATGACCTGAAGTATTTCAAGAAATATTTAAAGGATGAGAAAAAGGATATAGATTTTTCATTTACAATGCCGAAAGGAGCGGTAAAGAAACCATTCAATAGCAAACAGATGAAAGCCATCAACAAATGGCTGCAAACAGATGCAGAACGTATACTATTTATATATGGGGGAATTGATCCATGGTCGGCTACAGCTGTTGATTTAAAAGACAATTGGAAATGTCGCAAATATGTGAAGGCTGATATGCACCACGGTTGTCGAATCAGTCATTTTGATCCAGTGTCTAAAGAGGATTTAATAGATACACTAAAAGAGTGGCTGGCTGAACCAGCAGATTAGAAATAAAAAAAGCTGTGTCAATCGACACAGCTTTTTTTTATTTTTTTTAATATTCCCACAGATCTTGCTCCTTATTGAAAATCTCTCTTTTAATCTCCTCAGAGACTAAAATGGCATCCAATCCAGCTGAATACTTTTGAATAGAACGGTTATCATAAGGATTCGTCTCTTTTATAATTCTAGAGCTAAAATATCGCTTTAAAAAGACATCATCTAAACTCAAACGCAAAGCATCATTTTGGAAATTATATACTTGCTGTTTTACAAAAAGATCTCTAAACTCGCCATAATCAACCCAAAACAACTCACGCTTTAAAATACCTTCTACATCATCTTTAGTGTATTCACGGATAGGACAAATAGAAATAATCCGAACTTCCATGCGAGATGTTCTTTTATTAAAGAACCATAATTCCTTCACTTGAATTCGCTTCACCTCCTCTGTATGGATTTCATTCTCAACAGGGACATCAATCATTTCACCAGTCTCCTCGTCTCTTCTTTGAAAGATTTCTGTTCCCCCTCCAAATTTTTGTTTAATATCATCTATCGTCAATGGAGTCAAACATTCATCTTCTTCATAAGCAGTTTTAAATGACTTCTCAATACCAG
>CAMRAP010000011.1 GCA_947039985.1 uncultured Odoribacter sp. | reverse complement strand
CAAAGACTCTTCTGGTACTTTTTTTAAATCACAAGGGGTATCTATTGTTTCAAGAATGCTCATAAATAAAATTAGGTCTATATATTAATGAATCTGAAAAATGGAGGAATCAATATACAATTGTTCCAATTTCTTTCCCTTCCATTAACTTTTTCAAATTACCTTCTACGTCCATATTAAATACAACAATAGGTAGGTTATTTTCTTTACACATAGTTGTTGCTGTAAGATCCATGACTTTTAGTCCTTTGTTGTATATTTCGTCATAAGTGATTTTGTCAAACTTTACAGCTGTTGGATCTTTTTCTGGATCAGCAGTATAAATTCCGTCTACTCGAGTTCCTTTTAGCATAGCATCAGCTTCTATTTCAATCGCTCTAAGGCTGCTACCCGTGTCTGTTGTAAAATAAGGATTACCTGTTCCTGCGCTAAAAATAGCAACAGATCCACTCTCCAAGCACTCAACTGCTTTAGCTTTTGAATAAAATTCTCCAATAGGTTCCATACGAATGGCAGTCAGTACTTTATTTTTACACTTTTCATTGTCAAGTGCAGAACTTAGGGCTAGGCCATTGATAACAGTAGCCAACATTCCCATACTATCTCCTTTTATACGGTCAAATCCTTTGCTTGTTCCACTAAGACCTCGGAAAATATTTCCTCCTCCGATGACAATACCTACTTGAATACCCATCTCTACGACCTCTTTGATTTGCCTTGCATAGCTTTCTACACATGCTGCGTCGATTCCATACTTTTGGTTGCCCATTAATGATTCTCCACTTAGTTTTAGTAGTATTCTTTTGAATTTCATATTGTTAGTGTATTATGTTGTCGTGTTATTTGATTCTATAGACAAAAGTAGAACAAAGCTAATTAATTTTGTTTGATTATAAAATGAAATGATATGAATAAAACTGCAAATAGTGGGTTACTCATAATTTGTTGGGGGACTATCAAAAAAGAAAATGCATGGGTTAGAAAGAAATGTGGACTATTTTTGGGAATGCACTAGAGTTTCTTGCGGTATATTCATTGTAATTATAGTTGAAAATGCAATAAATAGGTATCTGTATGCACTACTGTGCGAATAGCTTTGATTGTAATTTGAAATGATGCAGTCGCAGCCAAGAAACCCCATCAAGCTTAATTTATAAATGAATAAAGATTGATTTTTTAGGCAGTATTAGAAACTATTGCTTCCGACTTAAACACTTGTTAAAATGAAATATCAGGCTATATTCTTTGTTTAATCATATTGCGAAGATAATTAAATTGTGCTTATTTTCATGGACTGCGCATCTGTACACGCTCGTTTCTTATAAAAAATGAGATAAATGAAATGATCTCAAGGTGATTTGTTTTAAAATCTGAGGATAGCCTAATGAAGTGCAGTTTTAAAGAATGAATAAGCACATATATTGCATTGTGTAGTATTTTAGGAGGTTGTTTCTGATATTAGCTAAATATGCAACATCTGCACCATACTATGGAGTTGTAAAATCAGATATAAATTAAATGCCCCAAAAGTTTTGTAGAACTTTTGGGGCATCTTATTTTGGGGTCAATAGTTTACATTGAATCCATCTAGATTAATTGTTCAAAGTAAAACGCTCAAATCCAGTAATAGTTAAATCCTTGTTACAACTAGCAAGATAAGCTTTTACAGTTTGTTTGCCATCTTTTACAAAAGATTGATTCAACAGAGTTGACTCTTGGTAAAATTTATTCAAACGCCCTTCAGCAATTTTCTCTAGCATATTTTCAGGCTTACCTTCTTCACGTGCTTTTTCACGAGCAATTTCCAATTCATGTGCAATGACATCTGGAGAAACATCTTTTTTATCAACAGCGATAGGAGCCATAGCAGCAGTTTGCATAGCAACATCTCTCATCACTGAAGCATCAGCAGCTTGATTAAATCCGACTACAGTTGCTAATTTATTACCTGGATGTATATATGCAGCAGTAGCTTCAGCTTCGATTTTTCCGTAAAATGCTAATTCTAGTTTTTCACCGATGATACCAGTCTGTTCTCCAATTTGATCAGAAATGCTACGACCATCAATTTGAAGAGCTAAAAGTTCCTCTTTAGTTGCTGGCATATTAGCGAAAGCAACATCTAATATCTGGCGAGTGAAATTCACGAAGTTTTCATTCATTGCAACAAAGTCTGTTTCACAGTTCAAACTAACTATCACAGCTTTTCCACCTTCTGCATGAGATAAAACACAACCTTCTTTAGCTTCACGATCAGCACGTTTGCTTGCTATAATAAGACCACGTTTACGAATAACGTCAATAGCTTTATCAAAATCACCTTCAGTTTCTTGAAGTGCTTTTTTACAATCCATCATTCCTGCATTGGTTGCACGGCGCAACTTCATTACATCAGCAGCTTTAATTTCCATAGTGTTATTTTTGTTTTAATTATTCTTCAGTTGCTTTCTTCTCAGTTACTTCAGCAACAGCTACTTTTTCAGCTTTTTGAGGAGCAGCTTTTTTCTCTCCAACTTCTTTTTCCTTTTCAGATTTACGCTCTGATAAACCTTCTTTGATAGCAGCAGTAACTGTATCCATGATTAAGGTGATAGAAGTAGAAGCATCATCATTACAAGGAATAACGAAATCAATATTGCTAGGATCTGAATTTGTATCAACCATTGCAAATACTGGAATACCTAAAGAACGAGCTTCTCTTACTGCGATATACTCTTTCATTACGTCAATAACAAAAAGTGCTGACGGTAAACGAGTAAGATCTGCAATACTTCCTAAGTTCTTTTCAAGTTTTGCGCGTTGACGAGTAATCTGAAGTCTTTCACGCTTTGAAAGGTGAGAAAAAGTACCATCTTTTTCCATTTTATCAATGGTGGTCATTTTTTTCACAGCTTTACGAATAGTTGGGAAGTTTGTTAACATTCCACCTGGCCATCTTTCAGTAACATAAGGCATGTTAACATTAGATACTTTTTCAGCAACAATTTCCTTAGCTTGTTTTTTTGTTGCAACAAACAGAATTTTACGACCTGATTTAGCAATTTGTTTTAAAGCTGCACTAGCTTTATCCAACATAACTGCTGTTTTGTTCAAATCTATAATGTGGATATCATTACGCTCCATAAAAATATAAGGAGACATTTTTGGATTCCATTTACGAGTAAGGTGTCCGAAATGACAACCTGCGTCTAATAATTCGTCGAAATTTGACATTTTTTTTTTTTAAAGTTTACATTCTTAATCTCATCAATCGGCAGGTAGTCTTATATATAAAGAATCCTGTCAATTTAGATACTAAACTGATATTAACGCTTAGAAAACTGGAATTTCTTACGTGCTTTTGGTTGACCTGGTTTTTTACGTTCAACCTCGCGAGGATCTCTAGTCATGAAACCTGCAGTTCTCAAAGGAGATTTGTTTTCTGCATTAATTTCAACTAAAGCTCTAGCGATTGCAAGGCGTAAAGCCTCTGCTTGACCTTTGAAACCACCTCCATCAAGATTTACTTTGATATTGTACATGCCTGTAAAACCTAATAATTCCAGAGGTTGGTTTACAATGTACTGAAGTGTTGCTAGTGGATAATAATCTTCTAGCTTACGCTTGTTGATTACGATTTCACCTGTTCCTTCGCTCAGATAAATACGAGCTACTGCTTCTTTTCTTCTACCGATAGTATTAATTACTTCCATGATCTATTATGTTAAAGAGGTTAAATCAATTGCCTTCGGCTGTTGAGCTTGGTGATTGTGTTCTGTACCAGCAAACAAATGAAGGTTTTTCAAAATTGCTCTTCCCAGACGATTTTTAGGAAGCATACCACGAACGGCATGTTGGATGACTCTTTCCGGATGGTTTTTCAATACAGCATCTGGAGAAGTGTGACGTTGTCCTCCAGGAAATCCTGTGTGACGAGTGTACACTTTGTCTGTTAATTTTTTACCAGTAAAGGCAATTTTCTCAACGTTAATGATGATTACGTTATCACCGCAATCGTCGAACGGAGTAAATGATGGTTTGTACTTACCTCTTAATAGTTTTGCAACCTTAGAAGCAAGACGTCCCAAAACTTGATTTTCTGCGTCAATCAAAACCCACTCTTTTTGAGCTGTTTCTTTGTTGACATAAGTTGTTTTGTAACTTACTTGATCCACTTTGTTTTAATTTAAATGATACATCTGTTTGTTTTTGTTCGTGGTAAACTCTCACATTTTACAATGGATATAGGAAAAACGCATAGTCGGGCAGACTAAAATCCTATGCCGAAGAAAAGTGACTATAAGGTAAATGGCTAAGGTTCAGCCTTACAGTATTAAAGAGGATACCAATCCCAAATGAGGGACAAAATTAATGAAAGATTAGTTATAATCAAACATTTGAGTGAAAAAAGAGAGTGGAAAGGACATTTTTTCAATTAAAAAGTTGTTACCTTTGTTTTCTTATCAAATAAATATGGGAATTTACGTGCATGTTCCGTTTTGTCGGAGCAAATGTTTTTATTGTGGTTTTTATTCTGTAGCATCCTTACAGTTGAAGGAAAATTATGTTCAGTCGATTATTCGTGAGATAGATATAAGGGCAGATTATTTAGAAACGAGGAGGGTGTCTACTTTGTATTTTGGAGGTGGTACGCCATCCTATTTAGATGCACAAGAGCTAGAGGTGATTACAAATAAAATACATAAAACATGGGACTTAGATAAAGATGCAGAATGTTCAATTGAAATGAATCCAGAGGATGCAACTTCTGAGAAGCTATCTATGTTACGAAAACTTGGGTTCAATAGATTAACTATAGGAATTCAGACATTCAATGACCGTTTATTAAAATCGATTAATCGTACTCACTCTTCACTTCAAGCAATTCAATCAATAGAGAATGCTAACAATGCAGGTTTTGAGAATATTGGATTGGATTTAATTATTGGTTTGCCAGGGAGCTCTGCTCAAGTATTGGAGGAGGATTTGAAGATAATAAGTCGATTAAATATCGATCATGTATCTGTATATATATTGAGTATTGATTCCAATTCAGCTTTTGAGAAGATGCTTGAAAAAAAGAAGATAGAGATGCATGCAGATGATGATCTTGCTGAGCAATATCTGATGGTATCGGATTATCTAAAGAGTATTGGTTATGAGCATTATGAGATATCTAACTTCGCTAAAAACTGCAAATACTCAAAACACAATATATCCTATTGGCAACAGAAGGCATATATTGGATTAGGGCCATCTGCTCATTCGTTTGACCTGAAATCTCGTCAATGGAATATTTCTCATATTAAAAAGTATATCGATAGTTTAGATAAAGGTGTATTACTCTTTGAAAAAGAGGAGTTAACAAGTAGGGATATTTACAATGAATATCTGATGACAAATTTAAGGACAATGTGGGGTATTGAGTATAAACTTGTAGAAAAAGAATTTCCTCAATGGTGGAGTGTGACGAGAAAAAAGATGAATGTATATTGTAATGAGGGTTTGATGTGTAGCACATCGGATAGAATTCGGCTAACAGAGAAAGGTTGGCTATTGTCTGATGGTATTTTTTGCGAATTATTTGTATGAAGTTAGGTGTAGAATAGTATTTTTTGCCTCGTTTTTATTATTTTTGCAAATATTCTTGGTACTGTTCTGTAATAGTACAAGTAAATAAATAATTAATTACAACGTGTAAATGTAAACAAGATGAGCACAAAAAGAACGTCTGTTAAAGAGTTATTGCAATCAAAAGGGTGCAGTAAAGAAGTAGAAATTAGTGGCTGGGTAAGAACGAAAAGAGGAAATAAGCAAGTAAATTTCATTGCTTTAAATGATGGATCTACTATAAACAACATTCAAGTTGTAGTCAATATGGATGATTTTGCAGAAGACTTACTAAAGAAAGTAACAACAGGTGCAGCGATTCATGTAAAAGGGCTACTTGTAGAGAGTGCTGGTAGTGGTCAGGTTCGTGAAATTCAAGCATCAGTTTTAGATGTTTTGGGTGAAGCAGATCCAGATAAGTATCCTATTCAGCCCAAAAAGCATAGCTTAGAATTTTTGAGAGAGGTTGCTCATTTGCGTTTTCGAACCAATACATTTGGTGCCATTTTTAGAATTCGTCATGCAATGGCATTTGCTATTCATCAATATTTCAATCAAAATGGTTTTTGTTATTTACATACTCCATTGGTTACAGCTTCTGACTGTGAAGGTGCAGGAGAGATGTTTCGCGTGACAACATTAGACGCTAAAAATCCACCTTTAACAGAAGATGGGGATGTTGACTATAAGCAGGACTTTTTTGCAAAAGCTACAAGTCTCACTGTAAGCGGGCAGTTAGAAGGTGAGCTAGGAGCGATGGCTTTGGGTAAAATTTATACTTTTGGTCCAACGTTTAGAGCTGAAAATTCGAATACAACTCGTCACCTATCAGAGTTTTGGATGATTGAGCCTGAAGTTGCCTTCAATGATCTGAATGACAATATGGATTTAGCAGAGGAGTTTTTGAAATATTTGATTCAATATGCATTAGACAACTGTATGGATGATCTTCAGTTTTTGAGTACTCGTTTGCAAGAGGAAGAGAAAAACAAGAAAGCTGATGAGCGTTCAGTTGAATTAATAGAGAAATTGAAATTTGTACTTGATAATGATTTTGAACGTATCACTTATACAGAAGCGATCAATATTCTTAAAAACAGCAAACCAAATAAAAAAGGACAGTTTCAATATCCGGTAGATGCTTGGGGAGTTGATTTGCAAAGTGAACATGAACGTTATTTAGTTGAAAAGCATTTCAAGAAGCCAGTCATTCTTACAAACTATCCTAAAGAAATCAAAGCTTTCTATATGAAGCAAGATTCTGATGGAGAAACTGTAGCAGCTATGGATGTTCTATTTCCACAAATTGGAGAAATAATAGGTGGTTCAGAGCGTGAAGATAGTTTGGAGAAATTAACAACCCGCATGAAAGAGATGGATGTTCCAATGGATGGAATGCAATATTATTTAGATACACGTCGTTTTGGTTCAGCTCCACACAGTGGATTTGGACTTGGTTTTGAGCGTTTATTGCTATTTGTAACCGGTATGGGAAATATTCGTGATGTAATACCTTTTCCACGAACTCCGAAAAATGCAGAGTTTTAATAATTAAATTTGAGAGTTTAGCATAATGTGCTAAACTCTTAAATCTTAGATACAATCTTAGTCGTGCTAAAACAAGGAATACAACAGAAGTTAGGCCAGAAGATTAATCCTCTTCAGATACAGTTGATAAAGCTGTTGGAACTTCCCACGTATCAATTGGAGCAACGAATTAAAGAAGAGATTGAGCAAAATCCTTTACTAGAAGAGGGAGAGGAGAATTTTGACACGGAGATAGAGGATGAATTCGAAGAGGATAATAGTAGAGAGGATGATAATGGTGATGATCTCCAAGAAGAAAAAAATGAAGAAGAATACTCTTCTGACGACGAATTTTCATTAGAAGATTATATAGAGGATGATGACACCCCAGATTATCGTCTTTCAACATCTAATGTATCCAAAGATTCTGACAATAGAGACTTTGTATTCCAGCAAGGGTCATCTTTTAGAGAAAGTTTAATTAACCAATTGGGAACCAATTCCTTGTCTGAAATGGAGTATCGTTTAGCAGAATATATTATTGGTAATATTGATGATGATGGGTATTTAAGGCGTGATATTGAAAGTATTGTAGACGATTTAGCTTTTGGAATTGGCATGGAGGTTAGTGAGGAGCTTGTTCTACATATCTTGAGCATCATTCAACAATTTGATCCAGTAGGAGTTGGGGCAAGAGATCTACGAGAATGCCTGATGCTACAAATAGATCATAAATTAGCACAGGGTCAGAATAAACAAGTATTATTGAGAGCTAGACGTGTATTAGAGAATTGCTTTGAAGATTTTTCTCGGAAGCATTATGAGAAAATCTCTCGTAAGTTACGATTGACAGATGAAAGTTTAAAGGAAGTTATAGATGAGATTCTTAAGCTAAATCCTAAGCCTGGAGGGGTTGTCTTAGATTCTTCTTATGGGCAAGAAACTGAGAAAATTATTCCAGACTTTACATTGGAATTGGTGGATGGAGAGTTGCAGTTAAACTTGAATACAGGAGATGTCCCTGAGCTCAAAATAAATAAATCATATCTAAATATCTTGACAGACTATCAAAATGGAGAAGCGTCTAAAAATAAAAAGGATGTAGTAACTTTTGTAAAGTATAAGTTGAACTCAGCAATGTCTTTTATAGATGCTGTTCAGCAACGCAATAATACTTTAATGTTAACCATGACAGCAATCGTACAATTTCAAAAGCAATTTTTTATGACGGGAGATGATCTTTTGTTGCGACCTATGATTTTAAAAGATATTGCTGATATTACAGGATTGGATGTTTCGACCATATCACGTGTCTCTAATTCAAAATATATACAAACTTGGTTTGGAATCTTTGCTTTAAAGATTTTTTTCTCAGGAAGCATGCAAACAGCAAGTGGAAAAGAGGTTAGTACGGGGGAAGTTAAGAATCTAGTAAAAAGATTGGTGCAAGATGAGGATAAGAAAAAGCCACTAACGGATGATGAATTAGTTTTTTTAATGGAGCAAAAAGGATATCAAATTGCACGTAGAACCATTGCAAAATATAGACAGATGCAAAATATTCCTGTAGCTCGTTTACGGAGAGAAATGTAAGCGATCAGAGATTAAAGGGAATTGTGTCTTATACTGGGGGATTTAGCTTATTCAACTTTATGCACCCAAATATCTTCTCGATCAACCGCTTTACGATATTCATCGCGAGCAATTTTTGCTTCTGCTTCTGATGTAAAGCATTCAATACTAACACGATATCTTTGTGATGAATACAGTATCGATGCAGGATAACTCATTGCTTTCAGTTTTGTAACTAAAGCTTGTGCTTTAGCCTTTTCTTGTGCACTGTGACTAGCAACAATAATATGAAACCTAGCTTTTGATGGTAGAGAAGGGGAAACTGTCGCACTGTTTTTATTAATTTGGGTAGTATTTCTGTTAGATGAGACTTCTCTAACAACCGAAATATTACTAATATGTTCAGTTGGTAATTCGTTGTTTTTACATCCAAATAAGAGACTACAAAACACAAAAAGACACACTATTAACTTCATAAGCAAATAAATTTTGATGCAAAGATATACATTAGAATTGAAAATATATCCACTTGCAAAATTAATAAAAAAAACAACTTGTTTTGTCGCAGGATAAATTAATTTTGTGGATTGTTTTGTAGATCTATGTAAAATGGTATAATATGAGAAAACTTTTTTTGATTTTTTCACTTGGAATATTTCTTTTTGCTTGCAAGAACGAGGGAAATACAGTTATTCGGATGGAAACATCTTTAGGAGTGATTCGTTTTCGTTTATACCATGAAACGAAAATGCACCAAGAGAACATGAGTCGTTTGGTGCGAGATGGATATTATAATGGTATGCTATTTCATCGTGTTATGAAAGATTTTACGATTCAAGTGGGGGATCCGGCATCTAAAAAGGCGCGTACAGGGGTGCTATTGGGAGATAAAGACATAGGCTATACTGTAAAGGAAGAGATTTCTTCTAAATATTTTCATAAAAGAGGAGCTGTTGCAGCTGCTCGAGAGAGTGATAATATAAACTCTCGACGAAATTCAAGTGGCTCACATTTTTACATTGTACAGGGAAAAAAGTTTTCTGCAGATACTTTAGAAAAAGTCGTAGAGGAGATTAATAATAAACGCTATATAGGCCTATTTAATAAATTGAAAAGGGAGCGAGAAGGAGAGATTGCTAAAAATCAATTAGCAGGAAAATATGAAGTGCTCATACAAATAAATAAAGAGTTGTCGGAGGCAACAAGGGCGCAATATGAAAAGGTTAAACTGAAGCTCTCAGAAGAGCAAATTGCAGCATATACAAGGCTAGGAGGAACTCCTCATTTAGATGGAGAATATACCGTTTTTGGAGAAATTATAGAGGGGATGGATGTTGTAGATATAATTGCTGGGATGGAGATTGATGGGCACTTCCGTCCACGAACAAATGTCGTAATTAATAAAATGATAATAGAATAAGTTATGAAGAATCTGTTTTTTTTAGTATTGTTGTTCTTTTCCATTTCAACTTTTGGAGCAAAAAAGTATAGACTGGTGGAAATAGAAACGAATGTAGGAACTTTTAAAGTGAAATTGTACACAAACACTCCAAAACACAGTGAGCAATTTTTAGCACTAGCAAAAAAAGAGCATTATAATGGTGTATTGTTTCATCGTATAATTGAAAATTTCATGATCCAAGGTGGAGCTTCTGACTCCAAGGGGGCATTAGCAGGAAAAATGTTAGGAGATTCTGATTTAGGATATACAATTGAGTCGGAGTTTTTACCAGAGAATTGCCACATCAAGGGAGCATTAGCAGCAGCACGTCAAGGGGATGGAGTCAATCCTGAAAAACGATCTTCTGCTGAGCAATTTTATATTGTTCAAGGTGAAACATATACCGATACTCAGTTAGATCAGATTGAAAAGCAGAAATTAGCCGTTGCAAAAAACAAGCTGGGCGAGCAATTATATAAATCGTATAAACAAGAGCATATGAATTATGTACAAAGAGGGCAAAAAGTAAAGATTGATAGCTTGGTAAACTTAATCAATCAGAAAATAGAAGAGAAATTTACCAGCTCGAATCCATATAAATTTACGCCAGAAGTTCGCGAGTTATATAAATCTGTTGGTGGAACACCATTTCTAGATGGAGACTATACTGTTTTTGGCGAGATTGTAGAGGGGATGGATATTTTGGAAAAAATAGCAAAAGTTCAAACTGATAAAAATGATCGACCCTTGGAAGACATAATTATATTAAGTACTAAATTAAAGCGCAAATAATCATTATGAGCTGGGGCATTTTTCTTTTTCCCTTTTTTCCTTATCTTTATAGCGTTAGCAATTAATATTAATTTCAATTTATACTTAAACTTATGGTTACAATAGACCAATACATAGAGGAAAATAAAGAGCGTTTTTTAGCGGAGTTATTTGAATTAATTAGAATCCCTTCTATTTCATCTGAAGCTGCACATAAGCCAGATATGTACCGTTGCGCAGAGAAATGGAAAACTTTTTTACTTGAAGCAGGGGCTGACCGAGCTGAAGTTTATGAAACAGAAGGTAATCCTGTTACTTATGGAGAAAAAATAATAGATCCAGCTTTACCGACAGTTTTGGTGTATGGCCATATGGATGTAATGCCAGTAGACCCTCTTGATTTGTGGGATACAGATCCTTTTGAACCAGTAATCAAAGATGGTAAAATTTGGGCTCGTGGAGCTGACGACGATAAAGGACAAGCATTTATGCATGCAAAAGCATTCGAATATATGGTGAAAACCAATACTTTGAAATGTAATGTGAAGTTTATGATTGAGGGCGAAGAAGAGATAGGTTCTCCTAATCTGCCTGAATTTTGTAGAGAAAACAAAGAGATGTTGAAAGCTGATGTCATCTTAGTTTCAGATACGAGCATGATTGCTCCAGATGTGCCATCAATTACAACCGGTTTACGTGGTTTGGCATATTGGGAAATTGAGATGACTGGTCCAAATGCTGATCTTCATTCAGGTCTTTTTGGAGGTGCAGTCGCTAATCCGATCAATGTACTTTGTAAAATGATAGGTGGTATGATAGACGATAAAGGTCGTGTTAATATCCCTGGATTTTATGATGATGTTCTTGAAATCAGTACAGAAGAGAGAGCAAAAATGGCAAAAGCTCCTTTTGATGCAGTAGCTTATAAGAAATCGTTAGGAGTCAAAGCTCTATACGGTGAAAAAGGATATTCACCCAATGAGCACACAGGTATTCGTCCAACATTTGACATTTGTGGAATATGGTCAGGCTACACTGGCGAAGGAGCAAAAACAGTATTGCCTTCAGTTGCATATGCTAAAGTGAGTTGTCGTTTAGTTCCTAATCAACAACATGATAAAATTGCAAGATTATTCCAAGAATACTTTAAGGCCATTACTCCAGAATATGTAAAGGCAAAAGTGACTTATTTACATGGAGGTCCATCCTATGTATGCCCCATTGATTTACCAGCCTATAAAGCAGCAGAGAAGGCTTATGGAGAGGTTTATGGTAAACAACCTATTCCAGTTCGTTCAGGCGGTAGTATTCCAATTATTGCGACCTTTGAAGAGGTATTAGGAATAAAATCTGTTTTGATGGGATTTGGTTTAGGCTCTGATGCGATTCATTCTCCGAATGAGAATTACCCATTGGAGCAATTCTTTAATGGAATCAGAACCATACCTTTATTCTATAAATATTTTACAGCAGAATAAATACTAAGGTATAGGAAGCGAAAGAATCGATCCAATGAGTTGTTAAATAGCTGATTGGGTCGTTTTTTTTGAGATATCTTCCCTCAGTGTTACTTCTGAGACTGGAAAGATGAATGGTTTTCCAGACATGGGATTTGAGCGAGTGATAACGACCGTATTATAGACTTCCTCTATATTATTGTAGGTTAATACCTCTTCGGGTGTTCCTTGTGCAAAGATTGTCCCTTCTTTTAGCATAATCAACTGGTCACTGTATTCACTAGCTAAATTCAAATCGTGGATAATGAGTAAAACAGTCAGTTTCGCTTCATGATTTAAGCGACGAACAAGATTAAGTACCTTCATTTGGTGTGAAATATCTAAATGTGCTGTCGGTTCATCCAAAAGTAATAAGTTTGTTTTTTGCGTCAAAGCACGAGCAATGGCAGCTAGTTGTTGTTCGCCACCACTTAATTGATCCATCAACTTATGCCGTTTTTCCCAGACACCAGTGAGTCGCATATTTTCTTCAGCAATCTCATAATCCTCTTTTGTCTCAAAAAAACTGAAAGGAGTACGATAGGGCAAACGTCCCATTAATACATAATCTTCTATCCTCATTGCGCCAGCTTCGACACTCTGATTTACAATAGCTATCTTGCGTGCTCTTGCTTTATGAGAGAGTGTTTTTAAATTCTCTCCTTCTAAAAAAACATCGCCATTTTCAATGGATAGCATACCTGATATAGCACGAAAAAGCGTTGTCTTTCCAGCTCCATTGGGACCGATGATAGAGGTGAAACTACCTTGATCAATCGTAAAATCAACATTTGAGAGATGGAATTTACTTCCGTATCCACAAGACATATTCTGTACTTTTAGTGCAAAATGGCTCATTACTTTTTAATTTTAGTCATAACAATGATAAAAATAATTCCTCCTATAATTCCAGTAACAACACCTATTGGTAGTTCGTTAGGAGATACTATAACTCTCGCAAAAATATCACATAGAATTAAAAAAATACCACCTCCTAAAAAGGAACTAAGTAGTAGAATTCTATAATCTGTGCCTACTATATAACGCATCAATTGAGGAATAATCAAGCCGACAAATCCAATCATTCCAGCTGTTGCAACGCATATTCCAGTTAATAAAGAACTGAATACAAATAACACCTTTACACTCCTTTCGGCATTTACCCCTAATTGGGTTGCACGCTCTAAACCAAGGCGCATAGCGTTTAGTACGGGTGCATAGAATAGAGAAATTAGAAGGATGCATAGGGACAAGAGACTGATAAACGTAATTAGTGTAGTATTCGTTTCATTTAAACCGCCCATTGTCCAAAACATGACTCCTTGTAGTTTATCAGCATCAGTGATTGACATCATTAGCATCATTAATGAAGAAGCAACAAAGCTAATCATAACACCAGTCAGTAGTAAGGTTTGTATACGGACAGAGTTGCCACGCATAGCCACGAAATAGACAAGTATAATGGTGGCTAAAGCCCCAATAAATCCAGCGAATGCGAGTGTTAAGCTACCCCAAAACATTTCTAAAGAAAAGACGATGACTAAGGTTACGCCTACTGATGCCCCTCCTGAAATACCCAAAGTGTAGGGTTCAACTAAAGGGTTGCGAAAAATACCTTGTAGAATGGCTCCTGTGAGACTTAATGACCCACCAACAAAAAGTCCCAACAGAATACGTGGTAAACGTAATTTGCGTAGAATATCAGCTCTTACGTCATTTCCATCTCCAAACAAAATTTGAAGAACCTCTTGGGGAGAGTAATTGACTTCACCTATGCATAAAGCAGCAATGATTGTAACTGCAAGCAATAAGAGCAATACTGCCAAGCATAAGCACCATTTATAATATCTTGATTGCATTATTTTAGTGTAAGCATTCCTTGCATCTCTTTTTGTGGTACCGAAATGGTGACAGACCCACAAGCTCCAGGCCCAAGAATATATTTGCCATAAGTAAATTCGATGGAGTGTAAGCTGATGTTTAGAGCATTAAAATTTTCAACGGTAGGATCTTCAAATGTATAGCACTGGTTTGGATCATTGAGGTGCTTTTTTAAGAGAGCATTAATTTCTGTTGCTCTGTTATAGTTTAAGATCTCTTTATTTTCTAGATTTTTTTGTTTTTTAGTATCATAGTTTATTCCGTGGAAAGATGTGATTCCATTTGCTCCTCCTACCATTGAATAAGAAGATATCAATAGGCTGATATATTGTGGAGTCGCTAAAAAAACAGTATCCTTAATAAGGAGTTGATAAGGAGCACTCTGCTTTATGTTGATAGAATCTAGTAGGACATTCGTAAGTTTTGTTTGTTCCATGAAAGTGGCTTTGTTTTTTTCCACCAGTTGTGATACTTTGCTGTTTAAAACGCTGTATTTTTTTTGCATCTCTTGCTCTGTTGTTGAAAAAACAGAATAATGGACATCAATATTCCATTCTGGAGAGCTTGCTACTTCGTTTAATTTGTCCACTTTTATTTTCACCTCCTTATGGCAAGCAGAGAGAGAAATAAGGACTAATATCAAAGTGAATATTTTTGTTTTCATACATTTGTAATGTAAATAGGATGAATAATTTGCGACATAAAAAGATAATTCTTGCTATATATTGGTGATAAAGTTATCGTTTTTTAAAAGAGAAACAACTATAAAGGTCTAAAACATGCTGTGTAAAAGAATTATCCTCATTTACTCCTCACTTTATCTTATCCAAATAAAGTGCGACAAATATCTGTAATCTTGGAAACAAAGCAAACCTCTATTTGGTCTACTTTCTTGGTGAATCCTTTTTTATTGCCCATAGGTACGAAAATCCGTTTAAAACCTAGCTTGCTTGCTTCTGAAATCCGTTGCTCTATGCGACTAACAGCTCGAATCTCACCAGAGAGCCCAACTTCGCCCGCGAATACTGCATCACTTGGTAATGCTGCATCAATATTGGATGATAGTACAGCCATAACAACAGCTAAATCTAATGCTGTATCGCTAACACGAATACCACCAGCAATATTGAGAAAAACATCCTTGCTTGCCAATTTGAATCCTACTCTTTTTTCTAGAACGGCTAAAAGCATATTTAGACGGCGAGAATCAAAACCAGTAGCCGAACGTTGTGGCATACCGTAAGCAGCAGTTGAAACTAAGGATTGAACTTCTAGCAGAATGGGGCGTACTCCCTCAACAGTGGCAGAAACAGCAATTCCACTCAGATCTTGGTCGTGATTAGAAAGTAAAAGTTCAGAAGGATTTGTAACTTGCCGTAAACCAGATTGTAACATCTCGTAAATACCGATTTCTGACGTTGATCCAAAACGATTTTTCAGCGAGCGTAAAATACGATACATATATTGTTGGTCGCCTTCAAAGTGAAGAACGGTATCCACCATATGTTCCAAAACCTTAGGTCCTGCCAGCTGACCGTCCTTTGTGATATGACCAATTAATATAGTAGAAATGGTGTTTTCTTTACTGAAACGCAATAAAGCATTGGTACATTCTCGAATTTGTGTTAAACTGCCAGGAATGGAGTCAGCCATTTCTGTCGCTAAAGTTTGGATAGAGTCGATAATCAGTAGATCGGGATGAATTTGACGGGCATGTTCTAAAACCATTTCCAAAGAGTTTCCCGCTAAAAATAGACAGTCGTCATTGTCTGCACCTAAACGTTCTGCTCGCATTTTAATTTGTGCAATGCTCTCTTCTCCAGAAACATATAAAACCTTTCCCGAACGGTTATTAATTGCAAACTGTAATACTAAGGTAGACTTGCCGATGCCTGGTTCTCCACCAAGGAGTATCATTGAACCAGGAACCATTCCTCCTCCAAGGACTCGGTTTAGCTCATCATCACCGGTATCCATCCTTACATCTGTATTTACCTTGATTTCGGATAGACGCAAAGCCTTTGTGGTTGGTGAACCGATGACAGCATTTCCTCTTCCCTTAGAAGATATTTCTACCTCCTCAACAAAGCTATTCCATTCTCCACAGATAGTGCAACGTCCAGTCCATTTCGATTCCTTTGCTCCACAATTTTGACATACAAATACAGTCTTAGATTTTGCCATAGTAATACTTTTATATTGTCGATTGAGACATCATTTATTCGTTTGAACAACTAAAAAAACTCTTCGTCCTCTTCGTCGTTTGCAATACTGTCAAAATCTATATTTTCTCCTTTAGTAGCATTTTCGTCGAGACAATCCAATCGCTTATTTACTCCTGCCGGACGATCAAACTCTCCACGTGATAACTTTAATTTGGGGTCGGCATAAGATTTCTGTAAAAACTTAGCCCAAATAGGTAGTGCCATATTAGCGCCTTGTCCATAGAATAAATTTTGAAAATGTATGGAGCGATCTTCTGCTCCAACCCAAACTCCTCCGACTAAATCGGGCGTTATCCCCATAAACCAGCCATCAGCATGTGCTTGTGTGGTCCCTGTTTTTCCTCCCATAGGATTCATTAGGCCATATTTATATCGTAATCGAACTCCTGTACCACCTTTAACAACACCCTCCAATAAATTACACATCAAGTAAGCTGTCTCTTCAGTAATTACTTCACGAGAATCTGGCTGGAATCGAGCAAGCACATTGCCATATTTATCCTCAATACGAGATACCATTAATGGAGATTGATATACCCCCTTATTTACATATACTGAGAAGGCAGCTACCATCTCTTTGACAGCTATTTCAGCAGTGCCCAAAAAGACAGAAGGTACAGGATCTACAGGGCTAGTAATCCCCATTTTGTAGGCCATTTGTGCTACGGATTGTGGCGTGAATTGTTTTAACACCCATCCTGAAATATTATTCTCTGAGTTTGCTAGTCCCCAGCGTAAAGTGACCATTTCACCCTTATGCTTACTTCCTCCCCTTGGTGTCCAGGTTTCACCAGTTGGTAAAATAAATGTTTGAGGAACATTAGGCACCTTTTCACAAGGACCAAAACCTTCCTGCATAGCTAAGGTATAAAGTATGGGCTTGATGGTTGAACCGACTTGTCGTTTACCAACGCTAACCATGTCATACATAAAATAGCGATAGTCAGGTCCTCCGACATAGGCTTTAATATGACCTGTTTTAGGCTGCATAACCATAAATCCAGCGCGGAAAAATGCCTTGTAATGCTTAATAGAGATCGGAAGAGCACACGTCTGAACTCCAGACACTCCGGAGAATCTCGTATGCC
>CAMRAP010000010.1 GCA_947039985.1 uncultured Odoribacter sp. | reverse complement strand
GGTAGTGTGGTTGATCTCCTTGCAGGAATCCCATCGGTTATATACGGACTGTGGGGATTTTATACCCTGCGTCCAATCATCGCAACACTTGGATTATCTGATCAAGGATTCGGCATATTAACAGCATCGATTGTCTTAGCCATTATGGTTATTCCATATGCAGCATCACTTAGTGCTGAGTTCATCTCCATGGTTCCCAAAAACTTAAAGGAGAGTGCATATAGTTTGGGAGCTACTCGTTTAGAAGTGGTCAAAAGTGTGATATTCCCCACTGCTAGCTCAGGTGTTTTTGCCAGTTACATTCTTGCACTTGGACGAGCATTAGGCGAAACAATGGCTGTAACCATGTTAATTGGTAATACAAACGACCTACCTCTTTCTATCACTGATACTGGAAATACAATGGCTAGCGTCATTGCCAATCAATTTGGCGAAGCTTCAGATTTAAGATTGAGTTCCTTGATTGCTATCGGACTACTATTGTTCTTGATTACTGCAATCATCAATTTTATTGGAAAAATGATTATTAAGCGATTTAATTAAGTGTTATGCGAATTATCAACACATCATCCATAGTTTACAGACAACTGAAAGATAAAGCTTTTTTTATTGCCATCTGCGTTCTTTCATCCGTAATGGCAATACCGTTAATAGCCATTCTCTTTGAGCTTATACAGAAAGGATATAAGCAAATTAGCTTCCCGTTTTTCACCGAAACAGCTCCTAGTACATTAGATGCAATGATGGCAAAAAGTGCTGGAGAACTAATCCCCGGAGGAATTGTAAACGGTATCACGGGTACACTTTTAATCGTTTCTATTGCAGCATTAATCGCCATTCCAACAGGAATATTGGGAGGTGTATATTTGGCAGAAAAACCAAAATCTATCTTTTCTACGATTGTACGTTTTCTAACAGAATTAATACAAGGAACACCATCTATCATCATCGGTGTTATTGCCTATGCTTGGATAGTGGTACCATTTGGAAGTTATTCTGCCATTGCCGGAAGTATCGCATTAGCAATTATGATGCTACCTTTAATCGTTCGTTCAACAGAAGAAACGCTAAAAATGCTACCAAGATCGCTAAAAGAAGCAGGCTTAGCCTTAGGATCATCATACACCAATGTTGTACTAAAAGTCTTGCTCCCGTCTGCATTTAACGGACTATTTACAGGAATATTATTAGCAATCTCAAGAGTGACAGGCGAAACAGCACCATTGATGTTAACTGCACTTGGAAGTACTGTTATCAATTGGGATATAAATAATCCTACAAGTTCAGTTTCCTTATTAATCTGGGAGTTTTATAATGATCCCTATTTAATCGATTTAATATGGAGTTCTTCCCTATTTCTCTTACTACTTATTTTAGCTTTAAATCTTATTGCAAAGTACATTGTACAACGCACATCAAGATAATAAGTCTGACAAACTGTATCCAAAAAAAATAAACGAATGAATCATATATTAGAATTAAAAGATCTTTCTATTTCGTATACACCAGGTAAATTTGCCGTCAATAAAGTATGCGCTACAATTGAAGAAAATAGCATTACAGCAATCATGGGTCCATCTGGATGTGGAAAAAGTACCTTGTTACGTGCCATCAATAGAATGCATGAACTCTATCCAGACATTAAAATCAGTGGCGAAATATTATTAAAAGGGAATAATATCCTACAAATGAATCCAATGATCGTACGCCGAATGGCGGGAATGGTTTTTCAACATCCTAATCCTTTTCCCACAATGAGTATTGCAAATAATGTCTTAGCAGGCTATAATCTGAATGGAATAAAACTCAGTAAAGGAGGCAAGGAAGAGATTGTAGAGAGTTGTTTAAGCAGTGTAGGACTATGGAATGAGGTAAAAGATTCTTTAAATAAAATGGGCACTTTCCTATCTGGAGGACAACAACAGCGCCTATGCATAGCAAGAGCATTGGCTCTTAAGCCAGATGTTTTATTGATGGATGAACCAACATCTGCTTTAGACCCTATTGCCACGAATAGAATTGAAGAGTTGTTATTGGAACTAAAAAAACAACTGACGATCATTATTGTGACTCATAATATGTCGCAAGCAGCACGAATTTCAGATCATTCCATGTTTATGTATCTAGGAGATTTGATTGAATATGGGAATACAGAACAGATGTTCACGAATCCCAAAGATAAAAAGACAGAAGAGTATTTAAACGGACAATTCGGTTAATATAATTAAGCAAATGACCATACAAAGAGAAAAGATTTTTGGCAAGATCAATAAGGATTTATTGGCAATGTCTAAGGTTGTATTTAAGCAAATACAACTCATCAAAGAGCAATTAGATGGTGTAAACATCCTAAACAAAGAGGAGGAGATTACACAGAATGAATTGATCCTTGATAGTTTTGAAGTGAAAATTAGAAGAAATGTGATTAATGCAATCGTACTCTATGGACCACGTGCAAGCGATTTAAGGAAAATAATGTCTTGCTATGATATAGCTATTGATTTGGAGCGCATTGGCGACCTTGCCCTGAATATACACGAACACTTAGCAAGAGTTGATTTTAAAGGAGAGACATTTAAGCATTTATACACGAAATTATCGCAGTTATTATCTATCTCTGAAACGATGACAAAAAATGCCATCTACTCTTTTTCATGTGAAGATATACAGCTAACACAGGAAACGATAGAGTTAGATGATGTTGTAGATAACCTTTTTGAAGAGGTCAGAAAAGAGTTAGTCGAACTTTCAAGCGAACAAACACTTTCTCCAGAACAACTCGTAGAGGTTTTAGCAATCAATAGTTTATCTTATAATATTGAGCGTATTGCTGACAATGCCACTAATATGGTAGAGGCGGCTGTTTACCTGATTGAAGGGCGTAATATTCAACATCAACACAGCAAGAACGAGCAGAAGTAAAGCCCAAGCCCATGGGGGGGGGTAGAAAATAGAAGTGTAGATAAACTGTGTCTGTAGATGTAATATATATCTTAACACGGTTTATTTTACACTCTCGTAGAACTGAATTCATTTTTTTCTGCTAAATTTGTACCAAAACAAAGAAAGACTATTGAATGACATTAACTGAATCCATACTGCTTGTATTAATTGGAATCTTTACCGGTTTTTTGAATGTAATAGCAGCTGGGGGGTCGATGATTACCGTACCATTTCTTATTTTTCTCGGTATTCCTACCAATGTGGCCAATGCCACCAATAGAGTGGCTATCATTCTGCAAAATATTGTTGCCATATTTACTTTTAAACAAAAAAAAGTTTTAGACTCTAAAACAGACTATTCCCTATTACTTCCAATAGCCATTGGAAGTATTGCAGGCACATTCTTTGCCGTTGACATACAAGAAGATATTTTAAAGAAAATCATAGGAGGACTACTGATCATTATGTTTTTTTCCATTCTTTTAAAGCCAAGTAGTTGGATTAAAACAAAGACTGAAAAAGCTAAGATTCAAACACCTATTCTCCGTTTTCTTATTTTCCTAGTCATTGGATTTTATGGTTCTTTTGTACAGATGGGCGTTGGCTTTTTTATTCTTACAACCTTAGTACTAGGTTCTGGTCTCGATCTACTAAAAGCAAATGTATTAAAAATATTTATTACCCTCTTTTTCACTTCGATCTCATTAGTTATCTTTATTTGGTACGACCTAATCGATTGGCGAGTAGGCCTCACTCTTGCTTGCGGGAATATGATTGGTGCACGAATAGGATCACTACTTAGTGTAAAAATAAGCCCCAAACACATTCGCTATATACTGCTCACTGTACTTGTTTTTGTGGGTTTAAAACTATTTAATATTTTGTAAATCAGAATTTAACCCTCTTAAAAATACCTTCTATCACATATCAGCAATAGAAGGTATATAAAGTGTCAAAAAAGTTTATTTATCACTTCTCTTTTTTATAAAATTTATGAGGAGTAACCATGTTCTCTGGCTTTAATAGTTCATTTAATTCCTCCTTTGTCAATAATTCTTCTTCAAGTACTAGTTCATAAACACTCCGTCCCTCTGCCAATGCACGTTTAGCTATCCTGGATGAATTTTCATATCCCAAAGTAGGATTCAAAGCCGTTACAATCCCGATGCTATTTAAAACCATATCCTTACAATGACCTTCATTAACTGTAATTCCCTCTATACAAAGAACACGCAAGCGATCCATTCCCTTCTGCATCATTTTTATGGAAGAAAATATAGCATGTACCAAAACTGGTTCCATTACATTCAATTGCAACTGACCTGCTTCAGCAGCAAAAGTAACAGTCAAATCATTCCCTATAATACGATAACAAATCTGATTAACCACTTCAGGAATCACTGGATTAACCTTACCCGGCATAATAGAAGAACCAGGCTGCATAGGTGGTAAGTTAATTTCATTAAACCCGCAACGAGGACCACTAGAAAGCAGTCGTAAATCATTACAAATCTTGGACATTTTCACTGCTAATCGCTTTAATGCTGAAGAATACATCACAGGCGAACCCGTATCTGGAGTTGCTTCGATTAGATTAGAAGCTAAAACAAACTCTTCCCCACTAATAATCCTTAAATTCTTAATACATTTTGCAGAATATTCTGGTTCTGAATTAATACCTGTGCCTATTGCTGTTGCTCCCATATTTACCTCTAGAAACAAATTTGCATTTTGATTTAAACGCTCGATCTCTTCTTCAAGATTAGCAGCAAAAGCTTCAAACTCCTGCCCTACTGTCATAGGAACTGCATCTTGCAACTGAGTACGTCCCATTTTAATAATACCATTAAACTCCACTCCCTTATCCCTAAAAGCTTGAACCAATAACTTCAAATCAGCAACGATCTCTTGATTCATAAAAATAAAAGCAAGTTTAAAAGAGGTTGGATAAGCATCATTGGTCGATTGAGATAGATTCACATGATTATTAGGATGACAATAATCGTACTCTCCTTTTTTATGTCCTAATAATTCTAATGCACGATTAGCTACGACCTCATTAATATTCATATTAGTAGAAGTTCCTGCACCTCCTTGTATTAAATCCACAGGAAACTGATCCAGTATTCTCCGGAGTGACTGGAGTTCAGACGTGTGCTCTTCCGATCTGCAAAAGTTCCAACTCCAAATTAGCTTTAGCAGCAGCCCATTTCACCATCGCTAAGGCTTTCACATAATTAGGATAATCACCAATGGTAATCCCACTTATATTTTGAAAATTCTCAATGCCTCTAAGTGTTTGTATACCATAATAGGCATCAGCAGGCACCTCTTTTTCACCGAGTAAATCATGTTCAATTCGTGTCTTCATTCGTTTAATATGTACGTTAATAAAATCTCTATCTAATCCATAAAATTACGTTATCAGAAACTTTAAGTTTCAACATCCTCAAATAATCACAAATACCCGTAGAAAATTTATCTAAATTCTCAATATTTGCCTCTGAGGAAATTTTCAGAAAATTGCTCTTTTCTCTGCCTCTAACTTTAAAATCCGTTCCATTTTTTACTAATACAAGTTTAATACTTCCATCTCAAATAACCTATTTTTTCATTACATTTGCCGAAAAATTAATACATGCAACAAACTGATACTTATATTACTTTAACGATTGAAAATATGGAAACAGAACATTTATGTTGTGCCATTGCTGACAAAAAACACCAATGCGGTGTAGCAGATAAAAAAGCATGGCTAAAAGATAGAATTACTGAGGGCCATATATTCCGTAAACTAAGTGCTCAAGCTAAAGTTTTTATTGAGTATGCACCACTCGAAAAAGCATGGACTCCAGTTGTTGGCGACAACTATATTTTTATATATTGCCTATGGGTGTCAGGACGATTTAAAAATAGTGGATATGGGAAAGAACTCTTAAATCACTGTATCAACGATGCTAGAAAGCAAAAAAAATCAGGAGTCTGTATCATCAGTTCAAAAAAAAAGAAACCTTTTCTTTCAGACAAAAAATTCATGCACTCATTTGGCTTTGAAGTTGTTGATACCATCAAATCAGAATATGAACTTTTGGCACTATCGTTTGATGACACTAAGCCTAAATTTTCAAAGAGTGCAAAAACTCTTACGATTGATAAAACAGAGCTTACTATCTATTATGGCCTACAATGCCCATATATCCCAAACTGTATCGAACAAGTATATAACTACTGCGAAGATCACAATATACCTTTGAATCTAATTGAAGTCGATTCACTTGAACAAGCCAAAAAAATTCCTTGTGTATTTAATAATTGGGCCGTATTCTATGAAGGTAAATTTTAAACAGTCCATTTGCTCAACGAGGGTTTTCTCAAAAAAATATTGAAATAAGAATAATTATAAAAGCCCCCCAATAGCCATAAAAAAGTAAGGATGCATTTCAAATCAATGAAATACATCCTCTTTTTTTTGCCAAATGCAAATTACACATTCATATCTTCGTCTTCCTCAAACTCTTCAATTTCTTCAATCTCCTCCTCTGTTTCTTCTACCAATGGCTTCAAATTTTCTGGAATTGGTCTTTCTCCATCTGCAAGATAAGGATACACATCCATTATTGTGGTATCTGCAATAGAAGCTATTTCATAAGGAACAATAAAAGTAGACAAAGCTTTCTCCAAGTTCTCTAGTGCTCGATTGATATTTGAAGCAGCCACTAAATAGTACTGAAAAGAGGATTTCTCCTTACCACTAACCTCGTCTGCATCAATAATGGCAACCTTAGCTTTGTACCAACGGTCATCATTTTCATCTTCAGAAGGAACAACTTCTGTTATATTCGATTTTTTAAGATTACTAATATAATAATCCCCTGAAATAACAGACTCCATTTCATTCATAATTCTGCTTTCAGCCTCAGTATACGACATGGCATCTAATAGATAAGAGTCGCTCACTTTTCTTGCACGTCCATCTTCATCCACCTTTGTATACTTAACCTTTGCTTCAAACCAATTTGCTGTCATTTTATAATTTTTATAAGTTAAATTTTATTTCCATAGTCACCATTTTGATCAGCCTATGCTTGACCTTGGCGATCTAAATCAATGGGTAACATCGGACCTGCATTGGGCCCATTCTGCAATATGCGGATAGCACCATTATCTTTTTCATACTTACGAATATTATCTTGCAATGCCAACAATAAACGTTTTGCATTTTCTGGAGTCATGATGATACGACTCTTTACTTCCGGCTTTGGCACTCCAGGCATTAAGCGCACAAAATCTAAAATAAATTCTGATGTTGAGTGTGCAATAATGGCCAAATTAGCATAAGTTCCTTGAGCCACTTCATGACCCAAATCTATTTCCAATTGATTTTGTTTTTGTTCTTCCATAAATAGTAAGCTTTTCAACAAAGATAAATAATTAATTAACAAAAAACCGCCCCGAAGAGCGGCTTTTATCAGTATAAGAAAACTTTATTATTTCTGTATTCTCTCTAGATCTTCCTTCGAACCTACAACTAGGCTACGAAGTTCCTTCATACCAGTACCAACTGGAATCAAGTGACCACAGATAACATTTTCTTTTAATCCTTCTAATGGATCTATCTTTCCGTAGATTGCAGCCTCATTCAATACTTTAGTTGTTTCCTGGAAGGAAGCAGCTGAAATAAAGCTCGCAGTTTGCAATGCTGCACGCGTAATACCTTGTAACACCTGAGAAGATGTTGCAGGAACTGCATCACGAGATTCAACCACTCTCAAGTCGCGACGTTTCAACTGAGAATTGATATCACGAAGAGTACGAGCAGATATAATCTGTCCAGGTTTCACACGATCAGAATCACCTGCATCCGACACCACTTTCTTACCATACATATCGTCATTTTCTCTCATAAACAGAGCTTTATCAACAATTTGGTTTTCTAAGAAAATAGTATCACCTGAATCTAAAATCAACACCTTGCGCATCATCTGATGTACAATAATTTCAAAGTGCTTATCATTAATCTTCACACCCTGCATTCTATATACATCCTGCACTTCGTTCACAATATACTCTTGAACAGCAATCGGCCCTTGGATATTCAAAATATCTATAGGTGTAATAGCACCGTCAGAAAGTGGAGTTCCAGCACGAACATAATCATTCTCTTGTACCAATATCTGCTTAGACAAAGATACTAAGTACTTCTTCACTTCACCAGCTTTTGAAGTCACAATAACTTCACGGTTACCACGCTTAATCTTACCATAAGCAATTTCACCATCAATTTCTGAAACAACAGCAGGATTAGATGGATTACGAGCTTCAAATAATTCTGTTACACGTGGAAGACCTCCAGTGATATCCCCTGCTTTACCAACAGCTCTTGGGATTTTCACAATAGTATTACCTGCGACAACTTCATCACCTGCCTTCACTACAATATGTGCACCTACTGGCAAGTTGTAGCTCTTCAAAACATCACCCTTCTTATTCTTTATGGTCAAAGCTGGAGCTTTCGTTTTATCACGAAATTCTATAATGATCTTTTCACGGAAACCTGTTGCTTCGTCAAAATCTTCCTTATAAGTTTCACCCTCATTTAAATTTTCAGTACCTATAAAACCACTAAATTCAGTAATAATTAAGGCATTAAAAGGATCCCACTCACAAAGTAACTCATCCTTTTTGATCTCTTGTCCATCTTTTACGAACAATTTAGTACCATAAGGAATATTATGCGAAATAAGAACGATATTCGTGTTTTTGTCGATAATACGCAATTCAGTCAAACGACCAACAACAACATCACATTTCTGTCCATTATCTTGTACATATTCAACAGAACGTAACTCTTCATACTCTACAATACCTTCATATTTTGCTTTCAATGAATTCTCTGTAGAAATATTACCTGCGGTACCCCCCACGTGGAAAGTACGCAATGTTAACTGAGTTCCTGGCTCTCCAATAGACTGTGCTGCAATTGTTCCAACAGCTTCACCCATCTGAACTAGCTTACCAGTTGCCAAGTTACGACCATAACATTTAGAACAAACACCTTTTTTAGCCTCACAAGTCAGCACTGAACGTACCTCAATGCGCTCTATTGGCGAATTCTCAATGCTTCCAGCAATCTCTTCAGTAATCTCTTCACCAGAACTTACCAGCAATTCACCAGAGTTCGGATGATAGATATCATGAACAGATACACGTCCTAAAATTCTTTCGTACAAAGACGAAACAATATCTTCATTATTTTTTATCGCTGCAATGGAACCACCTCTCAATGTTCCACAATCCTCTTCAGTAATCGTAATATCATTAGCAACGTCAACCAAACGACGAGTTAAATAACCTGCATCTGCCGTTTTCAAAGCGGTATCTGCCAAACCTTTACGAGCACCATGGGTAGAGATAAAGTACTCTAAGACCGATAGACCTTCTTTAAAGTTTGCCAAAATTGGATTTTCAATAATCTGACCACCAGTAGCACCTGATTTCTGAGGTTTAGCCATCAAACCACGCATTCCTCCCAACTGACGAATCTGTTCACGAGAACCACGGGCCCCAGAGTCAAGCATCATATAGATTGAATTAAATCCTTGCTTATCTTCTGTCAACTGCTTCATCAACGTATTAGTCAATTTAGCATTTACATGCGTCCAAATATCAATAATTTGATTGTAACGTTCGTTGTTGGTAATGAAACCCATATTATAGTTAGTCATAACCTCTTCAACTTGGTCATAACCTTCTTTCAATAACTCATCTTTTTCTGCTGGAATGATTACATCATCCAAGTTGAAAGACAAACCACCTTCAAATGCCATACGATAACCCAAATCTTTGATATCATCTAAGAACTTAGCAGTTACATCAACACCACAACGCTTAAATACATCACTGATGATATCACGCAATGATTTCTTAGTAAGAAGTTCATTGATATATGGGAAACCTTTTGGTGTAGATTGATTCAAAATGACACGTCCGACAGTTGTTTCTATCATGCGAACATACTCATTTCCATCTTTATCGATATCATTAATTTTCACTTGAATCTGAGCATGCAAATCTACAGCCTTTTCATTCAAAGCAATAATAACCTCTTCTGATGAATAAAACCTCAAGCCATGTCCTTTAGCCTCTTTACGAGCTTTAGTGATATAATATAATCCAAGAACCATGTCCTGAGAAGGCACAGTAACTGGCGCTCCATTAGCAGGATTCAAAATATTATGAGCACAAAGCATCAATATTTGAGCTTCTACAATAGCATTATTACCCAATGGTAAATGAACAGCCATCTGGTCACCATCAAAGTCGGCATTAAATCCAGTACAAGCCAGAGGATGCAAACGGATAGCCTTTCCTTCAATTAGTTTAGGCTGGAAAGCCTGAATACCTAATCTATGAAGAGTAGGAGCACGATTCAAAAGAACTGGATGTCCTTTCAAAACATTTTCCAATATATCCCAAACCACCGGATCACGACGGTCTACAATTTTCTTCGCACTTTTTACTGTTTTTACAATACCACGCTCAATCAGCTTACGAATGATAAATGGCATATATAATTCAGCAGCCATACCTTTCGGTATACCACACTCATGCATCTTCAATGTAGGTCCAACCACAATAACCGAACGAGCAGAATAGTCCACACGCTTACCTAATAAGTTTTGACGGAAACGTCCTTGTTTACCTTTCAAACTATCAGACAATGATTTCAATGGTCGATTATTCTCGATCTTAACGGCATTTGACTTGCGTGAATTATCAAATAAAGAATCTACAGCCTCCTGCAACATACGTTTTTCATTCCGCAAAATTACATCTGGAGCCTTGATCTCTATCAAACGCTTTAAACGATTATTTCTAATGATCACTCGACGATATAAATCATTCAAGTCAGAAGTCGCAAAACGACCTCCATCCAAAGGCACAAGCGGACGTAATTCTGGTGGAATTACAGCCACAACCTTCACAATCATCCATTCTGGCTTGTTACGCTCTCTACTTATACGGAAAGCTTCTACAACCTGAAGGCGTTTTAATGCCTCATTTTTACGCTGCTGAGAAGTCTCTGTATTTGCTTTATGACGTAAATCATAAGAAAGAGCATCTAAATCCATACGCTCTAATAGCATTTGGATTGCTTCTGCACCCATCTTAGCAATAAATTTGTTCGGATCTTCATCATCTAAATGATCATACTCCTCAGGAAGATTCTCTACAATATCAAGATATTCTTCTTCTGTTAGCAAATCCATTTGGGCAATGCCCTTTTCTGCCATAAAACCTGTATTTATTACGATATAACGCTCGTAATAAACCACTGTATCCAATTTCTTGGATGGTAATCCCAACAAGTAACCAATTTTATTTGGTAGAGATTTAAAATACCATATATGTGCAACAGGAACAACCAATTGGATGTGTCCCATACGCTCACGACGTACTTTCTTCTCAGTAACCTCAACACCACAACGGTCGCAAACAATACCCTTATAACGGATACGCTTATACTTACCACAGTGACACTCATAATCCTTTACAGGACCGAATATTCTTTCACAGAATAAACCGTCACGCTCAGGCTTGTAAGTACGATAATTAATCGTCTCAGGCTTGAGTACTTGCCCACTTGAACGCTCCAGAATTTCTTCAGGAGACGCCAGACCAATCGATATTTTTGAAAAACTCTTGGGCTTGTTGGTATTATTATCTTTTCTAAAAGCCATACTTATGAAATTTTGACTTTTGATTTACAATTGTAGAGTTTTCCTCTACAATCATAAATCAAAACATCGTAAATTATATCAGGTTAACGCTTAATCCTAGTCCTCTTAATTCATGCAATAATACATTGAATGATTCTGGAAGTCCTGGTGTTGGCATAGGCTCACCTTTTACGATATTCTCGTAAGTCTTGGTACGACCCATTACATCATCCGACTTCACAGTCAATATCTCTTGCAAAATATGAGCAGCACCGAAAGCCTCTAGTGCCCAAACCTCCATCTCACCAAAACGCTGACCACCAAACTGTGCTTTACCACCAAGAGGCTGTTGCGTAATTAATGAATAAGGACCGATTGAACGCGCATGCATCTTATCATCAACCATGTGTCCTAATTTCAAGAAATAAGTCACACCTACTGTTGCTGGTTGATCAAAACGCTCTCCAGTTCCTCCATCATACAAATAAGTTGTACCATAGCGTGGAACGCCTGCTTGTTTTGTGTATCCATCAATATCATCTAAGTTTGCCCCATCAAAAATAGGTGTCGCAAACTTCATGCCCAATTCCTGACCTGCCCAACCTAATACAGCTTCAAAAATCTGTCCAAGGTTCATACGAGAAGGTACACCCAATGGGTTCAAACAAATATCAACAGGAGTACCATCAGCAAGGAAAGGCATATCTTCAACCCTTACAACACGTGATACAATACCTTTGTTACCATGACGTCCTGCCATCTTATCACCAATCTGCAATTTACGCTTTTTAGCTACGTAAACTTTAGCCAGCTTGATAATACCAGTAGGAAGTTCATCTCCAACAGTTGCATTATATTTTTTACGTTTCATCTGACCTTCCATCCCTTTATATTTGATCACAAAATTGTGAAGCAAATCACGGATCATGTCATTTTTCTGCTTGTCAGTAGTCCATTTATTCGGATTAACCTCAATAAATTTCATACATTGCAGAGTCTTAAGCGTAAATTTAACTCCCTTTGGAATAATATCTTCATTCAAGTAGTTTTTCACCCCTTGAGAAGTTTTTCCATTAGTAAGTTCAAATAGCTTATCAACTAACAACTCAGTCAAATTTCCAACATTACGTTCTAATTGTGCATCAATTTCTGCTAAGATGGCTTTACTCGTAACTTTTGATTTACGATCACCAATCATGCGCTGAAACAATTTCTTATTAATGATAACACCATTTAATGAAGGAGAAGCTTTCAATGAAGCATCTTTCACATCACCAGCCTTATCACCAAAAATAGCACGAAGCAATTTCTCTTCTGGACTAGGATCAGACTCTCCTTTTGGAGTAATCTTACCAATTAGAATATCGCCTGGTTTCACTATCGCACCAATACGAATAATTCCATTTTCATCCAAATCTTTAGTAGCCTCTTCACTAACATTCGGTATATCAGCCGTTAATTCCTCTAATCCACGCTTAGTTTCACGTACTTCCAATGAGTACTCATCCACATGAACAGAAGTAAACACGTCATTACGAACAATGTTTTCAGAAATCACAATCGCATCCTCATAGTTATATCCCTTCCAAGGCATATAAGCCACTTTTAGGTTACGACCTAATGCCAATTCTCCACCTTCAGAAGAGTAACCTTCTGTCAATATCTGTTCAGCTTCTACACGATCTCCTTTACGAACAATTGGGCGTAAAGTCATCGTTGTACTTTGATTAGTACGCTTATATTTTGGTAGAATATACTCTTTTGTATCTCCTTCGAAGCTTACAAAACGTTCTTCATCCGTTTGATCATACTTGATCACAATGCGACAACCATCAACAAAATCCACAACACCAGCACTTTCAGCAACAATTTGCGTCCGTGAATCACGAACCAATGAAGCTTCCAAACCAGTTCCTACAATAGGAGATTGTGGACTGATAATAGGTACAGCCTGACGCATCATATTAGATCCCATCAAGGCACGGTTGGCATCATTATGCTCCAAGAAAGGAATCAAAGAAGCAGCAATAGAAGCAATCTGGTTAGGAGCAACATCTATCATGTCGATATTTTCAATCAACTCAACAGGGAAATCACCATCTTTACGAGATTTTGCATTCTTATTCACAAAATTTCCTTCAGCATCCACCTTCGCATTTGCTTGAGCAATAACTATACCCTCTTCCTCTTCTGCCGATAAATATCTAACCCCTTCTGCTGTTAAATCAACCACCCCATTAACAACCTTACGGTATGGAGTTTCGATAAATCCAAGGCTATTAATCTTCGCAAATACACAAAGCGAAGAAATCAAACCAATATTTGGACCTTCAGGAGTTTCAATAGGACAAAGACGTCCGTAGTGTGTATAGTGAACGTCACGCACCTCAAATCCGGCACGGTCACGAGAAAGACCACCAGGACCAAGAGCTGACATACGTCGCTTATGAGTAATTTCAGCTAATGGATTCGTTTGATCCATAAACTGTGATAAAGCATTTGTTCCGAAGAAAGAGTTAATTACCGAAGATAAAATCTTAGAATTAATCAAGTCAACAGGAGTAAATACTTCATTGTCACGAACATTCATGCGCTCACGAATAGTTCTTGACATACGCGCTAAACCAACACCAAATTGGTTATACAACTGTTCGCCTACTGTACGTACACGACGGTTGCTCAAATGGTCGATATCATCAACATCTGTACGAGCATTTATCAACTTAATCAGATACTTGATAATCTCAATCATATCTTCTTTTGTCAACACTTTTACAGATGAACTAGTAGAAAGTCCTAATTTCTTATTCAACTTATAACGTCCTACATCACCTAAGTCATATCTCTTATCAGAGAAAAATAACTTATCAATAACATCACGAGCAGTTGCTTCATCAGGCGGTTCTGAACTACGCAACTGTCTATAGATACGCATCACTGCTTCTTTCTCCGAATTACATGGATCTTTCTGCAGTGTATTATATATAATGGCATAATCTGCCAAATTTTGCTTCTCTTTATGAAGTAAAATTGTTTTTGAACCTGAATTGACAATCGCTTCTATATGTTCATTTTCTAGAACAGTTTCACGCTCTACAACAATTTCATTACGTTCAATAGATACAACCTCTCCGGTATCTTCATCCACAAAATCCTCCACCCAGGTCTTTAAAACACGTGCCACCAAACGGCGACCAACGACTTTTTTCAATCCCGATTTAGAAACATTTACTTCATCTGCTAAGTCGAAAATCTGCAAGATATCCTTGTCAGTTTCGAAACCAATAGCACGCAATAAAGTCGTTACTGGTAATTTCTTTTTACGGTCAATATAAGCATACATCACATTATTAATGTCTGTAGCAAATTCAATCCATGATCCTTTAAACGGTATTATTCTAGCAGAATAAAGTTTCGTACCATTAGCATGAACGCTCTGTCCAAAGAATACACCTGGAGATCTATGTAACTGAGATACGATTACACGCTCAGCTCCATTGATTACAAAGGTACCTTTAGGCGTCATATATGGAACATTTCCCAAATATACGTCTTCAATCACTGTGTCAAAATCCTCATGTTCAGGATCTGTACAATATAATTTTAATTTGGCTTTCAATGGCGCACCAAACGTTAATCCCTGCTCTAAACATTCGCTAAGGCTATAACGCGGTGGATCAATAAAATAATCCAAAAATTCAAGAACAAAATTGTTCCGAGTGTCAGTGATAGGAAAATTTTCCTTGAAAACAGTATATAAGCCTTCATTCTTTCTGTTTTCGGGCGTAGTACCCAATTGAAAAAAGTCCTTGAAAGACTTTAATTGCACTTCGAGAAAATCAGGATATTTCAACTGATTTTTTGCGGAGGCAAAGCTTATTCTTTTGTTTGAAGTATTCGAAGACATCTATTAATTTTTTTGAACCTAAACAATAATAACAACAAAATGGTTTAGAGTCAATAATGACTCTAAACCTTAAAACCCAATGGGCTCTATAACTTATTTAAGTTCAATTTCAGCTCCAGCTTCTTCAAGTTGAGCTTTCAATTGTTCAGCTTCTTCTTTAGAAACTTTTTCTTTTACTGGAGTTGGCGCTTTGTCAACAACCTCTTTAGCTTCTTTCAATCCAAGACCTGTTAATTCTTTAACCAACTTAACAACTCCTAATTTAGAAGCACCAGCTGATACTAAGATTACATCGAACTCTGTTTGAGCAGCAGCTTCTCCGCCAGCAGCAGGAGCAGCAGCAACTACAGCAGCAGCTGCTGCAGGTTCAATACCATATTCGTCTTTTAAAATATCAGCTAACTCTTTTACATCCTTTACAGTCAAGTTTACTAATTCTTCTGCAAGTTTTTTCAAATCTGCCATTTTTATAAGTATTTAAAATGTTTTTATTCTAAAAATAATAATTTATGCTCTATCTTCCAGAGTTTTAAGCACTCCTCCAATAGTATTCTTCCCTGATTCCAGAGCAGAAATAAGTTTTTGCATTGGTGATTGCAACAATAGTACGATATCTCCCAGCAATTCCTCTTTTGATTTAATGCTTACGAGAGCGTCTAATTGATTATCACCCACATAGCAACATTCTTCCACAAAAGCTGCCTTAAGCACAGGCTTATCGTGACTCTTACGGAACTCTTTTATAAGTTTCGCAGGAGCATTACCCACCTCTGATAGCATGATAGCACTAGAGCCTTTCAATACAGAATATATTTCTGTATAGTCAGCCTCTAAACCGTCAAGAGCTACTTTCAATAAGGTATTTTTCACTTGTATCATTTTGATATCTCCCTCGAAACAAACTTTACGCAATTCTTGCGTAGCTGCTGCATCAATTGCTGAAATATCACTGATATAAACGTGCTTATAGGCCTTAATTTGCTCGGTTAAATGGTCTATGATTACTTGTTTTTCTTCCCTTTTCATTCTACAAATGGTCCTTTAAAGGTTAATAATTAATCAAGTAATGACTTAATGTCCAACTTAACACCGGGACTCATTGTACTTGACAGAAATACACTCTTTACGTAAGTTCCTTTTGCAGAAGAAGGTTTAAGTTTCATGATCATTGAGATAGACTCACGAGCATTTTCCTTAATCTTGTCTGTATCAAAATTTACTTTTCCGATAGCAGAGTGTACTATCCCAAACTTGTCAACTTTAAAGTCAATCTTTCCCTGCTTAACCTCGGTAACAGCTTTTCCTATTTCCATAGTAACAGTACCACTTTTAGGGTTTGGCATCAATCCACGTGGACCTAAAATTCGTCCTAAAGCTCCAATTTTACCCATGATGGCAGGCATTGTAATAATGATGTCAATGTCAGTCCAACCTGATTTCAACTTATCAATATACTCATCCAATCCAACATATTCAGCTCCTGCTGCTTTAGCTTCTTCTTCCTTATCAGGAGTACAAAGTACCAAAACACGAACTTCTTTTCCGGTTCCATGAGGCAAGGTTACAACACCACGTACCATTTGATTGGCTTTACGTGGGTCAACACCTAGACGAACGTCCATATCAACTGACGCATCAAACTTAGTAAAAGTAATATCCTTCACCAGCTGAGCAGCTTCGTCAATGGTATAAGCTCTACCATCTTCGATTTTTTCTAAAGCTAACTTTTTATTTTTTGTCAGTTTACTCATTACGTTTGAAGTATTACAAATTCATTAAAAAGGTTTGTCACCACTAATGGTGATTCCTATACTTCTGGCAGTTCCAGCTACCATGCTCATTGCTTTTTCAATTTCGAAAGCATTTAAATCGCTCATTTTGCCTACAGCAATACCTTTAACTTGTTCCCAAGTAATAGATGCTACTTTCTTACGATTAGACTCATCTGAACCAGATTTAAGCTTCGCAACCTCCAAAAGCTGAATAGCAACAGGTGGTTGTTTAGTAATAAAATCAAAAGATTTATCACCATAAACCTGAATAATCACTG
>CAMRAP010000009.1 GCA_947039985.1 uncultured Odoribacter sp. | reverse complement strand
CTCCTCTGGAGTCATGTCATAGAGCAATGGGACAGAAATGGAACTTCCATGTTGGGTGTAATTACTCAACCAGAGTAGGGTGTAAATACCTATACCACAAACTAATACTGTTGCTATGATAGTGTTTAGTAGAAGGCATTTTAGTTTCGGATGTATCTTTTTCATCTGTTATTTGTTAAAAGGCTTTTATGAGCATAATAATAAGTTTCACAAAAATAGCTCAGTTTTTTTAATAATCTATTACTTTATTCCTAAATTTGCCGTTTATAGTGAACTAATTTTTTTTGATTAAATTTAGATACTTATGCTCAGATTAATATATATATGCGTGTTCAGTTGTTTATTTATGGTTGTTGGTGCTCAGAATGTAGAGGTGCAGAAATCAACAGAGATGATTGTGATCAGAGGGAAAAGCTATTATTTGCACACAGTTCTTCCAGGACAGACGTTGTATTCCATATGTAAAACATATGGTTTAAGTGTAGAAGAGGTTAAGGTGATGAACGATAAAAAAGACAATAGCTTAAAACCTTATGATATGCTAAAACTTCCTTATCAAGAATTGTTTATACAGCAGGATGAAGAATATTATTACCATAAAGTGGCTAAGGGTGAAACTTTATACTCAATTGCCCGGCATTATGATATAAAGCCAAAGAAATTATTGAAGTCTAATAAAGAATACGAAGATACTCCCTTGTCAATAGGTGCTATTGTTCGTTTGCCTTTGGATGATATCGATTTATCGGTGTTAAATTCTCAAGGAACTCAGATAACGAATGTAGTGGTTCCTGTAGATAGGGCTGTGGTGATTGATGGGACAAAGGAAGAGAAGGAGCCTAAAAATAGAAAAGAAAGAAAAAATCAAGCAGAGATTGACCGTACGCTTGATTCTAAAGTAGATCTTGTTGAAAATGTAGCTCTCCCTACAGAAGACTCTTTACCTCTATCTCATTCTGTCATTATCTCCTCTAATGGAAATAGAGAGATGCCTGCTTATATTTCGGAAATTGTAGTTCCCTCTAATTCTTTTGTTAAAATTGCATTATTGCTTCCTTTTTGGGCTGGAAAATATTCACAGCCTTTAGATGTATTGCCATCCAATGTATTGCTTGTAGATACATTGAAAGCAAAAAAAACTAAAGGCTCTGGTGTAATAACAGATGCTTCAGAGCGATTTATTTGTTTCTATGAAGGTATACTAGTTGCTGTTGATAGTTTAAAAAAGCAAGGATATAAAATAGAATTACATGTTTTTGATACAGAGCGAAGTAGTGAAAAAATGTATTTGCTCGTTGATGAAATTAATCGTTTGAATCCAGATCTGATTATGGGACCTATTTATGGTTCTACATATAAAGTTTTGATAGACTCTTTGCAGAATAAAAATACCCCTATGATTTATCCACTCTCCTCTTTGCGTAGTGAAAATTTTGGACAGTATTCAAATTTTGTTCAAGTAAACTCCTCTTTTCAGGTGCTTGCAGATCAAATGTTGGATTGGTTAGCTAATCAGCGGGATACAGCTAATATTGTAAATTTGAATGTTTTAAATATAGACTATGCAGATGGTCATGAAAAACAAGCATTTAGAGATTCTTTGAAGCAGATGGAAGGCATTCGTTCATTTGATTGGGATATGGAAGAGACACCACTGGATTCATTGCGAATTTTGTTTTTGCCTGATAAAGAAAACATATTGGTTCTTCCGCTTGGAGAAGAGGCTGATGTTAGCAAATACCTTACTCAACTATCAACTTTGACTGATGTATATCCAATAACTGTCCTTGGTCTACCTGACTGGCAAAATTTTGAGTCAGTTGATCACGCAACCTACTATAAATTGAATACAAAAATATTTACTCATAGCTATGTAGATTATTCCAAAGATGCAACTCAAGCAATTGTTGATAAATTTCGGAAGTATTACCATACAGAACCGAATGCTTTGACACTTAAAGCATATGATATGGGATTGCATTTTATAGAATTAGCAGCAAAATATCGTCATAATACTTTAGCAGCACTTGAGTATTATGATCGTTCAACCGATTTTTTTACATTCCGCTTTAGGAAAATGAAAGATGGAATTGGTAAAGAAAATAATGGATTCTATATGGTTAATTTTACTCCTAATTTTCTGCTAAAAGTAGAGAGAATGCAAGATTAAATGTGATCATTATTTAACTCTACCGCCTTGTTTCCAAGTATCCTTGTAATATTTTTCTTTTAACTGGTTAACCATAACTCCTTTGGAAGATGAGGTGTGTATAAAGTAGCCATCCTTGAGAAATAAACCGACGTGATTTACGCCTTTTCTTTTTTTCGTGGAGGTGTTAAAGAATACTAGTTGCCCTTCTTGTAAGTTGCTTTTTCCAACTTTTCGACAGTTTTTATCTACTATTTGTTGAGTTGTTCTATGCAATTCTTTTTGGTAAACTTGTTTGTATATTTGGACGATTAAGCCAGAACAATCAACCCCTCTTTTACTGTTTCCACCATAACGATAGGGGGTTCCTAGCCATTTTGCAGCTTCAGTGTAGAGCTGAATATTATCTCTTTTATTTAGTTCAATGCCAAATTTCTTTGAAAGTTGCTCCCGTTGATTCTTTAGCTGAGCTAGATGTTTACTACTGTGGCAGGAAGTGAGTAATGAGCCAAAAATAAGTAGGTATATGGTTAATTTTCTCATTGTATTGGTTTATACAGAATAGTTCTTTAAAGATCTTATAGTAGCTTTGTTTTAGGAAAATAGAAAAAAGCAACTACGAAAGTAATTGCTTTTTATGGGTGGTAGCACTTGGAATCGAACCAAGGACACAAGGATTTTCAGTCCTTTGCTCTACCGACTGAGCTATGCCACCATTTCCTATTTGCGTTTGCAAAGATAACTATTTTGTTTTTAAATGCAAACAAAGGATGGAAAAATATGAAAAATAAAAATTATCATCTATCTTTGGCATGAAAAAAATATGAAGATATGCAGATAAGAAGAAAAAAAATACTATTCGTTTACTTAGTATTATTTGTTGGTATGCTTGCTTGTTCGTCAAAGCAAGAGAGAAAAAAGTCTGAAGTGACTAAGCCTATTCAACTCACCTCTTTCCCATGGCCACAGGTTCCAGCTATCTTAACTGATCCAACAGAAAGAGCTGTGTATGCAGCAAAGCGTTTTTGGGATAAATTCGATTTTTCTGATACTACTCTTATTCATCGTCCTGAAATTACTGAACAAGGGTTTGCAGAGTTTTTTGGGATATTATCAGTTGTAGATAAAAAAATAGCAAATGAAGCTATTGTAAAGATGCTTTCAAAGGCTGCAATACAGGATTCTTTGATGTTTACTCATTTTATAGAACTGTCAGAGAGATATCTTTATGATCCTAATTCTCCATTGCGTAATGAAGAGTTCTATATAACCGCATTGCAGTATATTATAGGTTCAGATAAAGTCGCTGATTTGAATAAAGTACGCCCACAATATCAGTTGGATATGGCTATGAAAAATCGTCCAAATACAAAAGCAACGGATTTTGTTTATACCCTACATAATGGAAAAACAGGTCGATTATCAAATGTTCAGGCAGAGTATACGATACTGTTCTTTAATAATCCAGATTGTCCAGATTGTAAACGAGTTCTAGCGTATATCAAATCGTCGTCATTATTTACTGAAATGTTGAAGCCTAAAGGTAAGATGACTCAATTAGCTATTCTGGCTCTTTATCCTGACCCCAGTGTAGAATTGTGGCGTGAAATGGAGTATCCCAAAGAGTGGATTAATGCTTATGATCCAAAGCAAGTGATAAACAAGGAACAACTGTATGATCTTAAAGCTATACCTACGCTGTATTTATTAGATAAACAGAAGCAAGTGATACTAAAAGATGCTCCGATTGAGTTAATTGCACAATTCTTTCAGCAGTAGTTTGTTTAAAGTAGTTTGTAAAATTGTCTTGAATTGATTTTCAAGACAATTTTTTGTATTTATTCAATAGGTAAGCATATAGAACTTGATGTAATAAAACAGCAGACTCTCTCTCTTCTTCAGATAAATCTGATGATGTTTCAATAGAGCTACAAGCATCTGAAATTTGTTCATTTCCATTGATGAAATCAGCTTCATTATCTTCTAAATAAAACATATCTGCTAGTTGCATCTTTTCTAAACACTCTATTGCTAAGGAGCGTGCTTCTAGTACATTTTCTTCTCTATATTTAGATAGAAAGACTTCAATGATGGAATCGGTAAAGAAATCATTAAAATAGTGGACTAATAATAGTCGACATTCATAGCTTTCAGGATTAGGTGCAAGGCTTTGATAGATGGCAGAACTTAATCCTAAATAGGCCAGTTCTGCAATGGAAATACTGTCCTCTTCCTCTTCATCGAGCTCTAATAATAGGGATTTATAGAGCGTGATAGAAAACTCTTCTTGTAAATTTCCCTGAATACTTTGCTTGTAATACTCCTCTTTGTTCTGTACTAGTGGGCGCAAGACTTTTGCAACTTCTCGTCTATTCCCTGCTTGACCGTGAAGTTGTACTTCTGTTAATATATCTTTCAGTTTGAGCATGCTTGCTGTATTAGTCGTTGTTTTTTTCTATGTCAGATGTGAAATTACTCCATCCTTGTGCTTTCAGTTCAAAGGTATTTCCATCTCTAGTGGTCATATAACAGCCTTCTGATTCTTTAACCGTGTGCCCGATAACACTAACTCCAGCTAAAGCCGTTAGAGCATCAAATTGATCTAATGGGGCAGTAAATAATAATTCATAATCTTCGCCGCCAGAAAGAGCACAAACAGTTGCATTCATATTGAGCTCTTCTGCCATCTTAAAGGTTTGGTAGTCGATAGGTATTTTTTCCTCATAGATATTACATCCCACTCCTGAATCTTTACAAATGTGCATGATTTCAGAAGCTAAGCCATCTGAAATATCTATCATTGCTGTTGGACAAATGTTTTTTTCCTTGAGTTGTTCGATGATCTCTTTGCGAGCTATTGGTTTTAATTGGCGTTCTAAAATATATTCATACCCGCTAAAATCAGGTTGTGCTTCTTCATCGCCTTGGAATACTGTTTTTTCACGTTCCAACAATTGTAGACCCATGTATGCAGCACCGAGATCACCACTAACACAAATCAGTTGATTTTCTTTTGCTGTGTTGCGATAAACGATCTCTTTTGCGTTTGCTTCCCCCAAGATGGTAACGCTAATACAAAATCCTGTTTTAGATGATGTTGTGTCACCACCGATCAGGTCAATCCCATACTCTTCACAAGCTAGATATACTCCAGCATAAAATTCTTCTAAGCTTTCAACAGAGAAATGATTGGATATAGCTAAGGACAAAGTGATTTGCTTCGGTGTTCCATTCATAGCATAGATATCACTTGCATTAACAGTAACGGCTTTATACCCTAAATGTTTTAATGGGGTATAGGCCAATTCAAAATGAATACCTTGTATTAACATATCGGTGCTAACCAATATTTTTTTGTTAGCATAGTCCAAAACTGCAGCATCGTCACCAATACCTTTTAATGTCGATGAATTTTTTAACTCTACCGTTTTTGTCAGGTGTTTAATTAGCCCAAATTCGCCAAGTGTAGATAACTCTGTATATTCTGCCATAATCATTTTTATATTGAAGTACAAAAGTAGTAATTAATTTGAAGCTTTTATAGCATCGCTTGAAATACCGATATAGATATATTGGGACTTGGAGCAACTCTTGCTTAAGGAGAACTAAAGAATTTTTATTTACTTGTGTAGGTCTCATTTCTCACAGCTTTCCTATTGATTTGAGGTAGTGGGTCTTTCCGACTTGGAACATCGCTTTTGCATCAATATACTCGGCCCATGCTTTTTGCCACATACTTTGTGCTTCGAGGTAATTCACCAGGTTTTCCATCCCCATTTCATAGCTATCTTTACTATTTTTCATATTCTCAGCCGCAGCAATAAGAGATTGATTGGTTAATTCAACCCGATAAAAAGCCTCTTCAAATTCGTTAAATGATTTATTAACTTCGAGTTTCATTAACTCTTCGAACTCTTCTTTTTTTAGGCGAGCAATTTTTTGTTTTGATTGTGCAGTACGCACCTTATTACGTCCTTCGCCCCATGAAAATACGGGTATAGACACAGATACTAAGGCAGAAAATGCTCCATCCTCAGAAAGTGGCTCATCATTTACTTTCATTCCTCCTACATAACTATATCCTCCTACAACACCTATATTGGGCATGAATTCACTGCGTGCAAGGCGAATTTGTTCCTCACAAATATCCACTTGTTTGGAAAGTATCGCCACTTCTGCTCGTGCGTCAATGTTGTCACCCATAAAATGAGGTTTCTCGATTTCATGATCTATTAAATCTTTTACCTCTATATTGCTGTTAAGATCTAGACCTATCACATAGCAAAGATTCATTTTCGCTAATCGCTCTCCATTCTCTGCTTTTCGAAGCAGTAATTTTGCTTCATTAAGCTTCGTTTGAACCTTGAGAAGACTACTTGTTGAACTCATTCCAACTTCGGTTGTGTTTTTGACATTGCGAATCAATTCTTCAATAACAGCTTGATATTTAGTCGAAACTATGACGAGTTCTCTCACTTTGACATATTGCCAATACGCCTGGTCTGATTCAACAATCACCTCGTCCATTGTTTTACGAATATTAGCTTTAGTCATCTCATGGGCAAGTTTTGTAACTGAATTAGCGGCTCTCACTTTTCCGCCCATATAGATGGCTTGCTCCAATTTCACACCAAGCGTATACGACTGATTCAGATCAAGGTCTATTTTTGTATCTGGCATAAAGGCATATTGATTTAAAATAGGAGTTCCAGTTGCATCTATAATGGGTAGAGCACCTCCATTGAGTGTAAATCCTGTTTTACCATTGGTAGCTAAATAGTTTCCAATGGCTGAGACTTTAGGGAAAAAATGAGAGCGATAGGTTTTTATTTCAAATTCCGACTGCTGCTTTTCTTCTGTAGCAATGGCTATTTTTTTATTATTTTCAATGGCCATTTTTCGGCACAATGCTTGATCTAAAGATTGTGCTTTTACTGTAACAGAGAGTAATAATGCTGCAATAATTAATATCTTATTTTTCATCTTTTGGATTTGCTTTAATTTTAAAAAATAGGGCATAAAATAGAGGAATCATAGCGAGGGTAATGATGGTTCCAACAAATAAACCTCCCATGATGGTCACAGCCATAGAGCCAAACATATCGTCTGAAACAAGGGGTATCATACCTAAAATAGTGGTGAATGATGCCATGATGACTGGACGAAAACGAAGCATTGAAGCTTCAATCAAGGCATCAAATGGAGCAACTCCCTCTTCGATAAGTGCCGTGATTTCATCGATGAGCACCACTCCATTTTTTATCATCATACCTATCAATCCTAAGGCTCCAACTATTGCTACAAAGCCAAATTCTTTACCACTAAGAAGCATGGCAGCTACAATTCCAATTGAAGAAAGGGGTAGGCACAAGATAATAATCATTGGTTTTTTGAAATCTTTAAATAGGGCAATGAGTATCAATATCATTAATACAATTGCCATAGGTAAATTTGAAAAAAGATTCTTCTGAGCCGTACTGCTTGCATCATATTCTCCAAGCCATTTCACGCTATAGCCATCTGGAATCTCGAGTTTTTCCATCTCAGGTATTAACAACTGACGCAGCTGTTCAGCCGTGTAGCCATCCATGGTGTTACACTGAGCTTTGATTGCACGAGATGAGTTGTATCTACGAACAATGGGTTCTTCCCAGTTTAGTTTTATACCATCACTGATTTGACTAAGTGGTACGGTTGATGTCAATTCTGAAATAAATTCACTTTGATCTTTTGTACCAACAACAAGCTCTGTTAATCCCTGCTTATCTATTGAACCTATGCTGGGTAGTGTTCTCCATACAGGGATATTTTCTAATCCCTCAGATGGAAGACCATCTTCATTCACTGTTTTAAAAAGAATTGGAAATAGGTGTCGTCCCTCGTAATAAGTGCCAATAGGGATACCCTCTGTTGCTGCAAGTAGCGACATTCCTATATCCGTACGGGCTAGATTTGCATTTATAGCTTGATTTGCATTGTAATTAATGAGAAAGGAAGGAGTCCTAGCTGCCCAATTATTGGTTACAAGTGTAGCGCTGGGGCAATCTGTCATGATCTGCTCTGCTTTTTTAGCCAGTTCTTTCAGTACAGCAGGATCATTTCCTCTAAACATCAGTTCAACGGGGTAATTCATATACATCAAATTGTATCGTTTAACTCGTACATATGCCTCTGGATAGTTTTGAGTAAGGTAATTCTGAATTTCAGACATCGACTCTTCAAGTTCTTCATGCGATCTGAAATCAACGATAAGTTCTCCGTAATTTAAACTCTGTTCACTAATTGTTCGCACTAAATTATAGCGAGATGGAGTTGCTCCAATGCTTACTGTGACATGGGATATTTGCTCTTTTGTACGTAGGTATTTTTCGATCTTCACCAAATCATGCTTCACTGATTCACTTGTTTTTCCCTCTTGTGTACGATACTCAATATAGAGTTGATCGTAAACCATATTCGGGAAGAATCCTTGTTGAATATATCTAAATCCAAAGGCACTAGCCAGTAAAAGTAGAACGACAATGGATAGAGTGACTGTTTTGTGGGTTAGAATCGCTATCAATGAACGCTTAATAAAGGATCTGTAACGACTATCTTTAGTTGTTACAGAGCTTGTAGAATCCTTTAACTTCAAAAACTTGTCAGCATGAATAGGTACTTGTATTAAAGCTAAAATCCAACTAAGGAGTAAAGATACAGCTAGTACGATAAATAAGTCGTGAACATATACTCCCGCTGTATCTGGCGAAAGGAATATAGGCAGAAAAGCAAGAATAGCAATCAAGGTTGCTCCAAGTAGTGGTAGTGCTGTTTTTGTGGCAGTATTTGTCAGTAGATCAGGACGCTTCATTCCTCGGCTATGATCTACAAGTATACCATCGACTACCACAATTGCATTATCTACCAACATCCCCATTGCTAATATAAAGGTGGCCAATGAAACGCGTTGCAGTGTTCCGTCAAGCATTCCTAGTACCATAATTGTACCAAGAACGGTAATCAATAAACCTACACCAATGATAACACCACTTCGCCATCCCATAGTAAATACCAAGACAATAACAACAATTAGTATTGATAAAACTAAATTCCAAATAAATCCTCTCATAGCATCATTGACGCGATCAGGTTGATAGAATATTTTATGAATATCTATCCCTGCTGGCAAATTAAGTTGGTCAATTTGCTCCATAACAGCTTTCCCCACTTTGGTGATATCGTGTCCCTTGCGCATAGCAATAGAGATACCTACTGCACGCTCTGAATCGTAACTCATTTCTGTTCTTACAGGTTGAGCAAGACCACGTTCAATGGTGGCAATGTCTTTTAATTTGAGTTTTTCTTTCTCATGTCCTGCGATGACAAGATTGCCAATATCCTCTATGGATTTGAATTTACCCGAAATATCGGTACGTACTCGCCTATCTCCACTATTGTAGTATCCTCCATAGATTGGTTGGTTGTTCCTATTGATGGATTGTAGAATTTCTAAAGGAAGTATACCTAAAGAAGAGATTTGAGACTGACTCATTTCAATATCAATCGTAGGGGTATGTACTCCATATATAGATATGCGGCCAACACCTTCAATGTTTTGTAATTCACGTTGCACCATTGTTGCATAGTCTGAAATATCCGTTTCAGAATATCCAGCAGCAGTCATAGCGAAAAACATGCCATAAACATCTCCAAAATCATCCAATACCAAGGGTGCTGAGGCACTTTTAGGAAGTTTTCGGGTTAGATCGCCTACTTTACGACGTAGCATATCCCATTCTTGTTGAAGTTCGGAAGATTTCACTGTTTCCTCAAGAATAACTGTTATCTGGGATAGATCAGCTACTGATTTAGATTCAACAGTTTTCACTCTACTCATTGTACGGATAGCCTCTTCTAGTGGAGTGGTTATTTCAAGCTCTACTTCGTGCGCCGAAGCTCCAGGATAGGTCGTTATGATCATTGCTTGCATAACGGTTATTTCTGGATCTTCCATTTTGCTCATGTTGTAGAATGAAATTATCCCACCGACAACCAATATGGCCATTATAAATTTTACAAGGGCTCTATTTCCAAGTGTGTATGTAGTAATATTCATTATTTGAGCCCTCCTACATTACTTGCTGAATTTACAGGTATCTTTTTAAACTTTCTGTTTTCATCAATGGCGAGAACTCCTGCCACAACTATTTCTTCACCACTTTGAACGCCCTCTTTGATTACCACTTCACCTTTATTTGATAATTTAATGATCTGAATTTTACTCAGTGATACTTGATTGTTTTTGTCATTGTATATCCAAATATGGCTTTCTTCATTCCGTTCAAAAACAGCTGAAAATGGTATACTTACAAACTCTTCATCCTTTGAGGATTTGTTGATGATAACACTACAATTCATTCCTGCCGCTATTTTTTCATTCTCAGTTTCCTCTATTTTTAGTCGAACGGCATATAATCCATTTGCATTTGCTTTGGGTGCTATTGAAATAAATTTTAAAGCAAATATGTCATCTGGCAAGGTAGGAATACAACAGGAATAAACTCCTTCCATATTTGAATAAAATGTAGATGAGACAAAGATTTCTACTTCAAAATCATTACTGCTAATCATTGAAATAACGGGCATTCCTGCTCCAAGAGTTTCTCCTATACTGTAGGCTATTTTTTGAATCTTTCCATTTATTGGGGCTGTTAGAGAACAGTCGGTAAGAGCATCCCGATGAGCTGTTAGTTTAGCTGTGATTTGTTGTAGGGCTGAAACTGCTTTGTCATAGTCGTTTTGGGGTAGACTTTTACGCTTATAGAGTTCTATAATACGTTCTGCTTCTGCTTTTATTTGATGGAATTCTGCTTCTGTTGCCGAAAGTTGTGTTTGATAGTCTCGCTTATCGAGCACGGCAACGACATCGCCTTTTCGTACTGCTTGCCCTATTTTTATAGGGATATTTTCTAGTGTACCTGCCACACGGAAGGCAAAGTTTATTTCTTCCTTAGCTATCACTTTCCCCATAAATTGAGTAGTCAGACCCTCGGTGTAAGGTTTTGCACGCTCAACCTTTATACTTTTTAGTGGCATTTCTTGCTTTGAATGCTCCCTTACGCAGCTCAGTAATAGAACTGACAATACTATTGGTAATGAAATTATGACTCTTCTCATTGACTTAATTTAATTGATGTTTAGGCAACAAATGTAATGTAAATAGTAGTGTTAAAAAGTCGCGATTATCACATTTTTTGTTCAATAATTCGCATAATATGGGTACTTGTTGACTGTAAATAGCTGAAAAATATCTATTTTTGCGCTATGCGAAAAAAGGAAATAGAATTATTTGGAATAAAAGAAGCTGGATTAATACCTCAGGTAGAACATCTTTTTACAGTCTCCTCTATTGATATTACGTCAAGTGCCATTGTTGAGAGAGTTATATTTCCACAGAAACTAGATGGTGCTGTATTTTGTATCTGCGAGCAGGGGGATTTGGAGATTATGATTAATTCAAAAATTTACAAGGTGAGTGTCAATGATATGTTTGTAATTTTTCCTAATTCTATTTTTTGTCTACTTTCCGTGAGCAATGACATCAAATTATATACGATGGGAGTTGATTCCCATTTTATTATCAATGCTGATATTGATTCTGCTATACCACTGTTTTTGTTTATACGAGAACATCCCTGTATTTCACTTAGAGTAGAAGATAAAGTGGTGTTAGTAGAGTTGAGTGAAATGTTAAGAAATAAGTCAGAAAGGGAAGATAATCCATATATTAGAGAGATCTCAGAATCTTTATTAATCACACTTTTATACGAGATAAGTGCTATTTATTTGCGACAAAAAACCATTGAACAGTGTGCTGAAAAACGATATAATGCACTTTTTTCAAACTTCCTAAATCTCGTAGCTACAAATTGTATAAAGGAACGGAAGTTAGATTTTTACGCATCTAAAATGTGTATTACACCCAAACATCTTTCATTGGTTGTACGTACAGTTTCAGGAAAAACAGCCACCAAATGGATCGCCGATGAGACGATTGTAAATGCTAAATCGCTTCTACAATCATCAAAAAGGACGATTAATCAAATCTCTGACGACCTCCATTTTCCTAACCCTTCTTTCTTCTGCCAGTACTTTAAAAAGCATACAGGAGTCACGCCAAAATCTTTGCAATTTAATTTGTAAAATGCCATACAACAATGTTGGTGTCAATGTTTAGTTTCAGATTAATTCGACGAGCTACTTTTTAAGTAGCTTCAAATCTTTCTGTCGAAAATTCACTAAATCATACAAAAGACTCACTTACAGAGTCTCTAATGATTTGTTCTTACATCTATTTGGAAATCATGTGAATAGCCAGTATCCCCAATAGATAGAAAATTGCTTCTATTGACTCCAAACGCCATTTTTAAAGAGTTGAAACCATTTTTCAATTTCATTTGTGCTATACAATTCTAGTTTTTCAAATATTTCTCTTGCAAATTCAATCGAGGCAATCCCATTTGCTGTAATAATGTTGTCATCAGTTACAGCTAGTGAATCGATATAATTCTTTTCTCCCAAATATTGTGGTGCAACTGCTTTTAAATAAAACAAAGCATTGCTTGTATGCTTCAAATGATCTAAGATACCTTGCTCTCCTAAATAAGCTGTTGCAGCACAAATTCCAGCTATTATTTTTCTTTCAGCAAATAGTCTTTTTACAAATAAATCTATTTCCTGTTTTTCTCTTTTTTCCCAAGCAGTTCCTCCTGGTAAAATGAGCATAAAAACATCATCTACCTTAATTTCTGACAAAGACATACTGGGCGATACAGATAAACCTCCCATAGAAGAAACTGGATTCCCGTCTTTTGAGAAATAAATTAAATCAAACTCTTCGCTTTTCTGGATTTCTGGAGATAGGTATGCAATTTCCCAATCAGAGTACCCATCAAAAAGGAATATAAATATTTTTTTCTTCATAAAAATAGTTTTATTGTTTTATTCAACGTTTTTAATTACGTGTGCAGGATTTCCAACAGCTAGGGAGTTGTCAGGTATATCCTTGGTAACAACACTTCCTGCACCAATAATGCATTTATCTCCAATGTTAACTCCAGGGCAAATAATAGCACCACCACCAATCCAACAATCTTTACCAATATGAATTGGATATGCATACTCTACTGCTTCCCTTCTCTCCCTTGAATCCATGGGATGTCGAGGGGTGTATATCTGCACATTGGGACCAATTAGGGTGTAATCCCCTATTGTTATCATAGCTCCATCTAAAAATGTACAGTTGGAATTGATAAATACATGGTTTCCTAATTGAATTCCATTGCCATGGTCACAATAAAATGGAGGGATGACAGAGGTCGTTACGGGAACATTTGGAATTAATTCGTCTAAAAGGTCACGATATGTATCACTGTCATAGTACGTATTATTAAACTCATGAACCTTTTTCTTGGCATTGATAATGCTCTTTTGAATTTCAGCGTCAGAAGTGTTTGCAAGCTCTGCGCTCCTCATTTTTTCATATTCTGTTTTCATGCGTTTTCTTATTCGTTTTTATTGTTGTATGGAATACCCATATCTCCTATTATGCTCTTTGATAAAACGTCACATCCATGGGTGTTTATATCTCTTTATACTTTCAAAAACATTTTTTTCTTGTAAAGGAAATACAGAAATATCCAACAAACGAAAACATATCCCAAAGCAGATATCAAAGCTTGAGCTGATGCTGGAAACATACTTTGAATTCCTCCAAAAAAGAAAGATGAAATATCTGAAAAATTAATAAAACATTGAGCTAAATAGATACTGATGGAGTTCATTCCGATTACTTTTAAAAATAAAGTACCTGATCGTTTTCCCTTTACATCTATAACAAAATAGAAGAGTGCAAACAATAAGAATGATAGTCCTCCAACAAAACAAACAAAAGAGCTACTCCACATGTGTTTGTTTATGGGAAAAAATAAACTCCATAATAAGCCAATAGCTACCAGTCCAATACCTAAGATGGACATATATATAGTCTTTTGATTGGGGGTTATTTTTATATTTTTTACAATATCTCCTGCTGTCATTCCTAATAATGCTGTAGCAATGGCTGGAATGATTCCTAAAAATCCTTCTGGATCATGTACAATATTGTATAATCGTCCTGGTAGAAAAAGTCGATCGATATAACCACCAATCCAACCTTCCATACTGAATACATCATTTCCTGCTATTTCTGGATTAGGGAAGAATGCAACAAAAAGCCAGTATAGTACTAAAATAGTAGGAATAAGCGCAATCCGAATGCTCTTTTGGACTCCAATATAAATAAAGGATGCAAACATCCATGCAAATCCAATGCGTCCCAACACACTAGCATAACGGAAATTTTCAAAATCAAATTGTAGTATACCATTATAGACAAATCCTAAAAGGACTAAAATGATTCCCCTGCGGAGTACATCCAAGTATATTGACTTTTTTGCGGTTCCTTGTGCTATTTTTTTTGCAAAAGAAAAAGGGAAAGAGATTCCTGCGATAAATAAAAATAGTGGAAAGATCATATCAAAAGAGGCAAAACCATGCCACAATACATGATCCATTTGTTGAGCAATAACTTCTGTAAAAGCGTTTGGAAACAAGGTGTATAAACCTATAAATATCCCTGATCCACCCATTATAAAAAACATGTCAAAACCACGAATGACATCTAATGATTCTAAACGTGTATTATTTTTCTTTTCCATATATTGATTAATTATAAATACGACAATATGATTGGTATCGGCAAAATTATAGATTTCTTTGATACTATTTACAAGAAACATCAAAAAACTATAAAGAGATTTGATAGAGAATAAAAGTCCAGAAAATAAATTCTGGACTTTTTAATGTCAACTTGTCTGTTATTCAACCACTTTAAATCTCCATACAGAATGAGCTGTTGCCGATGCATTCCAATTAGGAGCTTGAGCATATAGAGAAAATGTAGTTTCTGTTAATTCTCCTATCCAATACCAGCCATCTGTTAGTATTGGCCGAGCACTACCTTCTTCACCCAGTATTCTATGAGTAGTTTTTATTTTCGTAAAATCTGCTCCAAATTCAAAATTGAAACTTGCCTTCACTCCTTCTGCATCAGGAGAAACGTAATAGGTATAGTTTGCCCCTCCATTTAGGTCAAATACCATCTTTCCACTCTTGTCAGAAGGTGGCCATGCCGACCCTCCATTGTCCCAGGTACAAATATTCCATGTAGTAAAATCAGCACAGTTATACCAATAAGGTTTGTATCCTTCTCCCTCTGCTGGTGGAATAAAATTTCCAGCAGCATCCCACGATCCAAATGTTTCAGTGTCGAATACCCACGTTTTTCCCTCACCAGTTCCCGCAAGTAGGGAATAATAAGGATTTACAGGCTGATCAAGTTGAGTGATCTCAACTTCAACTGTCTTTTCAATATGCTTTGCGGGTTCTCCCCCTTCTGAATAGGGAACTGCAAATTTATAAGTAAATACGGCTGTTCCTAAAAAAGGATAGTTAAACTCAACCTCATTATTCAAACTACTTCCAATAGTATAGTTCCAATAACCTGTCACTTTAGGATCACTAACAGAAAGCTTAATTTTATTGCTTCCAGGAGTAACTTGTGTTGCCTTTAGTTCAATAGTTTCAAGATCAAAACTATTTTGTAAAGTATCCCTATCCTCTATTGCTTCACACGATATCATTAGTATCAATGCAAATAATGCTATTATATTTCTCATTTTTTCAAATTTAATATTAAACTAATATTACCAACCAGGATTTGGTGCATACACATTATTGGACAATCTGATTTCAGACTCAGGAATTGGCACCAATCCTTTCGTTTTAATAGGGTATGCTCCACTATAGCTAATAGGCTCTGTATTACTATTTACGGTTATCTGTTTACTATAGTAGTTGTTACTACCTTCAACATCTCCCCATCTAACCAAATCAAACCAACGTAATCCCTCGAATGCGAATTCATACATTCTTTCATCTTTTAATGCATCAAGCGACCATGCAGTAAAAGGAAGTAAATCAGCCCTACTTCTTACTAGATTCATATTATCAACAGTCTCAGTAATTTCTGAGTGCATTAATAAAATATCAGAAAATCGTAGATAAATAAAGTCTTGTGCTTGTGCTATACTCCAACTAGCTGTTGGTAAGTTATACATATTAGCAAACATTCCTAGTTTCCCTTTATTATCATCTCCACCACCTAAATGCTGTAGATTGATGTATTTCTTATTAACTAGACCTGTCTCATGGTCACCAGTGTGAAGTTCATATTTGTCAGTTCCTTGTTGAATATCTCCCATTTCAAGAATAGACCCTTTTCTACGAGGATCTGTGGTAGGCCACTCATTAAAGAAACCAGAATGTACAGGACACCAACCCCAACCTTCTCCAAATGGAATAAGTGAACTGTGATCACGAATACCCATATGAGTGATAGCTCTATTCGTAGTTTTCATATAACCAAGTGACCATTCAGTTGTAAGAGAATGACGAAGTGCAAACATGACTTCAGTATTTCCTGTTCCGAATTCTCCTGAGTTAAAACCATCTTGTCCAGCCCATTCCAATTTTTCTGTTGCAGCCCAAGGTAGTGAGCCTTCATTTTGTTTGTTCACTTGAGCATAGGGCCACAGATTTCTAAAATCATCAAGCATCTTATAGGTACTATTAGTGATACAATCTTCTAGATAAGCTGTGATTTCAGTTTTTCCAAGTACAGTTCCATCAGTAAGAGTTACCGATGTTGTGGCTTGTTTCTCGATATTTGTCATATATCCCGTATGGAAAAGAAACGCTCTTGCCATTATACCTTGTGCCACCCATTTATTTACACGCCCATACTCAGCAGTTGGAATCTCATTTGCTGGAATACTTGGCATATAATCAATAGCCATCTTTAAATCAGATAGTATCTGAGAAAAAGTTGCTGTATGAGTGCTACGTGCCACTTTTCTATCTGCTGTTGGCGTTAAAATAATGGGCATTCCTCCGAAAAATTTAGCTCCTCTAAACAGGAAGAAACCTCTCATAAAATAGATCTCACCTAAGGTTGCTTTTTTAAAGGCTTCAGCCTCTTCAGGAGTCTTGAAAAATGAAGTATAATCATTCTTTTCAACAGCTTCGAGAATATTGTTGCAACGAAATATACCTTCGTATGTTTTGGTCCACAACTCTTTGTACGTATCCTCATTAGGATCCTTAAATGCATCAATACCTTGAGGAGCAGCCTCGTTTGTACCACCGCCACCTAGCATTAAATCACTAAGAAGACTTGCCGCTAATTGTTCATCACTTGTCAGTGTCGCATCAGAATAAAGTGAATTGTAAACACCTGCAATTGCCTCCTTAATATCTTTAGGCGTGCTATAATAGCTTCCTGTTCCTTTTCCGTATATATTCTCTGTATCTAAAAAGTCTTCACATCCCCAAAAGCATAAAGATGCTAACAGAATTATATATTTATATTTAAATTTCATATTATTAAGTTTTAATATTAAAATGTAAGATCAATACCAAATAAAATTGTGCGTGGCACAGGGAATAGTCCTAAGTCTATACCAGAAACCCAAGAATATGGACTATTACTATTACTTCCTCCATACGCAACATCCGGATCCATACCATCATATTTCGTAAAAGT
>CAMRAP010000008.1 GCA_947039985.1 uncultured Odoribacter sp. | reverse complement strand
AGGATGATTGATAGCTATCATCTCTTACTGTTATATCCTTATCTACTTTGACATCATCAAAAGAACCGGTATAGTCTGCGTTAATATTCCACTTCATTGCGCCTTTTTCTATTTCACGGTTTCCATGCCACCTTGCAGATGCAGTGATGCGTTTATAGTTTTCAAAACTATTTCGTGGATCTATTTTCGAGTCCAAGTAACTCAGGTCTAAATTGATAATATCGTTATTCCTTCCGATTCGTAAACCTTTACCAATAGATAATAATTTACTGTATTGATCAGCTTTAAAACGCGCTGTATATGGAGTTGCTCTACTCTTTCTGTTGATGATAACGAGACCATTGGTTAGGTCGCCATACTCTGCCGAAGGAATCCCTCTAATGATCTCAACACTTTCAATATTGTCTGTTGAAATAGTTCGCATGTCGATGCCTTTTGAAATGATCTCACGTCCATTACCAAGGTTCCCTGTGCCATTAATCATTTGAAGATTCGCATCATTACTGATAGGGACTCCATCAATCATAAATCCGACTCCAAGGGATGACATATCACTCGTTCCAGCCTCTCTCAACTTGATTAAATTGACTGATCCCATATTGGGGTCAGATGATTTTCCCCCAGGAAGAAGCTCTAGAATATCAGTAAAACTGCTGGGTTGTAAATGACGCATTGCGGTGCTTGGATGCACTTGTTAGGCCTTTCGATTCGGATGCCGTTACAATAACTTCGTCAAGATCTAGTAATAAGGGTGTTAATTTTATGTCATATGTTTTGTTTTGAGTAATAGATATAGACGTTTGATTTTTTTCATATCCTAAGTAATGTGTATATAGATCATATTCTCCAGCTTTAATATGGGGAATGTAGTAATTACCCTTGTCATCAGTAATGGCACTGTAATATTTTTTACTTTGCTTGTTTTTTAACTGAATGCTTGCAAATAGAAGTGAATGATTATGATGCATATCATATACTCTCCCACCAAGAGAGAAATTGACTTGAGCATTGCTCGTCGTGGAGAGAGCGATAAGAATGAAAGTTATACGTAAAATACCAAGCAACATAATCATTTAAATATGTGGCAAAGGTAGATGTATTCATTTTTTAGGGAAATACCCCATTTTAGGTATTTAAAGAAAAAGAATAACTACATATAGGTATGCTAAACATAAATGTGTCATCTTTCAAAGATGGCACATTTTTTTACAGTTTACTGATAATGGCACGGAATAAAGCAGTCATTTGTGGTTGTGCTGTATTACCAACCGTTTGAACCTCTTTATGTGATGTTTTAATTAATTCGGGAGATGCGGTACTATTTGTGATGACAGAGATTCCAAAACATTCCATATTCATGTGACGAGCAACGATAATTTCAGGAACAGTAGACATGCCAACGGCATCACCACCTATCACTCGAATCCAATTGTATTCAGCAGGGGTTTCAAACGAAGGTCCTTGTAAGCCTGCATATACGCCTTCTTGTAGGCTGATATCCAGAGTTTTTGCACACTCTTTTGCTATTTCGCAGATACGTGGACTATAGGCATCTGTCATGCCTGGAAAGCGTGGACCTTTATCGTCCATGTTTTTACCACGCAAAGGATGTTCTGGGAATAGATTGATATGATCGTTTATCATCATTAGGTCGCCAACCATAAAAGAGGTGTTTACTCCTCCTGCAGCATTGGATACTAGTAGCTGTGACACTCCTAGATCATGGAGTACACGTATAGGAAATGTAACTTCCTGCATCGAATAACCCTCGTAAAAATGAAAGCGTCCCTGCATGACAATAACATTCTTGCCTCCAAATTTACCTATGAGCAAACAGCCGGCATGGCCTTCTACTGTAGATTTTGGAAAGTTAGGTATTCCCTCGTAAGGTATTGTGTGTAGCACCTCAATCGATTCGCCCAATTTGCCTAAACCACTACCCAATACAATACCAATATGGTACTCTTCTCCTTTCAGAAAAGGAGATAGATATGCTGTGCTATTTTTTATTTTTTCGAACATATTCAGTTATTTCGTTTAAAAATGATTCTCCATTCTGCAAGAAAACAGGAATGACAGGAATGTAGTAAATACTCTCCCTTATAGCTTTTGGAAGCTCGTAAGTCTGCAGTCGTACGGCATCTTTCTCCGTTGTAAAAATGTATTTGTCAGTTCCTTTTATTTTTTGAAAAGCTTGTTCTATCTGTTTAATGTCTTTTTTTGAAAAGTTGTGATGATCCGAAAATGCGATATGTGTGATGTTTTTCGTGAAGGTTTCTAAGTGTTCAATATAGGGCTTTGGGGTAGCAATACCTGTTATGCAAAGAATATGGCAATCTGGAGTGGGAAGTTCTGCTATTGTATTTTGAGATAGCGATTTGATGTCTCCATATCCTAAAATCGTAAAATATAGCTGTTGGTAGGGTTTAATCTTTAGGTGTTTATATAGAAGCCGACGTTCAATGGGTTGTAAGTTCGCTGGACATTTTGTGACAATGATATAATCTGCCCTTTTTAGTGCATTTGTATTTTCACGTAAACGACCAAAAGGTAGTAAGTGATCCTTGTGGACTGGACGATTATAATCTACAAGCAGAATATTTTTACCTGCTTGTACATAACGGTGCTGAAAGGCATCATCAAGAATAATTACCTCTGGTGGGGATTGCAGATTTAATAATTTATGGATTCCACGAACTCTATTGCCGTCACAAGCAACTAATATATCTGGAAATTTATTTTTGATCTGCATAGGCTCATCACCTATCGTTTGCGCTGTAGATTGTTTGTCTGCTAGGATAAATCCAGTCGTTTTTCGTTTATACCCTCTACTTAGGCAGGCTATGTGGAATTGTTTTTTTAATTCCCTGATAATTAGCTCTGTGTGTGGGGTTTTTCCTGTTCCTCCGACCGTGATATTACCCACGCAAATAACTGGTGTGTCGAAACTTTTCGATTTTAACACACCGATATTGAACAAGATATTTCTTGTTCCAACGGCTAATCCGTAGATAAGACTGAATGGCAGTAGTAGTAATTTAATGCATGCCATTGAGGTTAGGTTTTAGTTATACAATTTTTAGTTAGGAGTGATGTCGTAAGGGATACGTGCCATAAGACCTTGACTATGTACTATCTGTTTCAGCTGTTGCCAAGTGGTGTGAAAAGCGCCTAACTCCTCTTTCATCATTTGTGCTTTTACCTTGCTTGTCAATTCAGTCATTAATGTTTCGAATGGACTTTTAACTGTAGGGTATTCTACAATGGAATACTTTTCAATTCCTGCTTTTTCTGCTGCAATTTTAATCGCATCTTCCATTCCTCCTAATACATCTACTAAGTCAATTTTTTGAGCATCTTCACCTGTCCAAACACGCCCTTCTGCAATAAGATCAAGTTCCTCACGGGATAAATCTCTGCCTGTCATCACACGGTTTAAGAATGTTTCGTAACCTTGGTTGACGTAGTTTTGTAAAACATTACGATCGTAAGTGCTTAAAGGACGAGAGTTGATTGGTAAGGGGAGAGGATAGCTTCCTCCAAAGTCGCTATGTTTGTTTGTTGTAACTGTATTGCTGTTGATACCTATATTATTGATTAATTTTTCACCATTGAAAAACATGCCAAAAATACCAATTGAACCGGTTAGAGTGGTTGGTTCTGCAACAATGGTGTCGGCTGCACAAGCGATGTAGTAGCCTCCAGAAGCAGCCACATTACTCATGGAAGCAATTAAAGGGACACTTTTGCTTGCTAAATCAACCTCTTTCCAAATAAGTTCAGAGGTGAGTGCACTTCCACCTGGAGAGTTTATTCGAAGTACAATTGCTTTTACATTTTTATCTTGGCGCACTTTGCGGATGGTTTTAGCCAGATCAGGACCTATCGTATTATCCGTTTGCTCCATACCTATTTCCCCTTGTGCATAGATCACAGCAATTTTATCTGTGCTAAATTCAATCTCTTGATTAGGAAGTGATACATCTTGATAATCATTGATAGAGATTTGATTTAATTTTTGTGTTGAGTCTAATTTGCATTTCTCTTTTAGTATAGACAACATTTCATTTTCATAGGCTGTTCCATCAAAATATCCCCAATCTTTAAATTGAGTTGTTGTGTAGATATCAAAACGATCGGCTAAAGCATTGATCGAGTCTACTGGAATATGACGACTAGCAGATATTGCACGAGTGATATTTCCCCAAGAAGAATCTAAATATTTTTTTACTTGTAGGCGATTTTCATCACTCATCTTGTCGGAAATAAAAGGCTCAACGGCCGATTTAAATTTCCCTACTTTTATCACTTCTGCTTGTATGCCTAATTTGCCCAGCATCTCCTTGTAGAAAGAAATACTACTACTCATACCCAATAGTAATAAAGGCGTTTCTGGGTTGACATATACTTTGTCAGCAACAGTGGCTAGATAATAGCTTTTTTGCGAGTAGCCCATATTTGAATAGCTGTAAATAAATTTCCCACTCTCTTTGAACTTTTCAAGTGCATTACGAATTTCTTGCGTGAAGGCTAAGGCTCCATAGCTACCATATACTTCAGTCAAGTCAAGATATATTCCTGTAATTCGCTCATCTTTTGCTGCTTTTTTGATACTACTAAGAATGTTATTCATCCCTAAAGATTTCTTTGGAGTCATCGTTAAGAAATCAATATTATCCAATGGATGATCTGAAACACGATCGAAAATTTCGCCATCAAGCTTGATGGTTAAGATGCTATTATCCTTTACATTAACCGGCGTTTCAGAAAGAGAAGCAAATGCTCCTACAACAATGAAAAAGAAAAAAAACAAGATAATATGGACGATAAGAAGTCCAACGACAGTAGCAAGTGTATATTTAAGAAAGCTTTTCATGTATGTGTTTTTATTTTTAAACAATCTCAGCAAATATAACGATATAATTTATTAAGACAATAGCTAATGATAGTTTTTTTATTTTTGCTATCTTTGAAAATTCGTAATCAAAGACGATAAATAGTAAAACGGCTGATGTGAAGCAATTGTTTCGATTTAAGGTAATAAGAGAAAAGATATGAGTAAATTTATAATTACTGGCGGCAGAAGATTAAAAGGTGAACTTTCTCCTCAGGGGGCAAAAAATGAAGCTTTACAGGTGATTTGTGCCTGTTTGTTGACAAAAGAAAAAGTGACTATATCCAATATTCCAGAAATATTAGATGTGATGAAATTGATAGAATTACTTCAAGGAATGGGTGTTCATGTAGAACATCCTTCTCCAGGAGAATTTGTGTTTCAGGCCTCTAATCTTAATTTTGATTACTTCGAAACGGAAGATTTTTATAAAAAAGCATCTAGTCTCCGTGGTTCGATTATGATTCTAGGACCTTTATTAGCTGTCTATGGATTTGGTGTGATTCCTAAGCCTGGAGGTGATAAAATAGGTCGACGACGCTTAGATACTCACTTCCTGGGATTTGAAAAATTAGGAGCTACATTCAATTATGATCATACGGATGGATACTTCCGAGCTTCTGCTGATAAGTTGCAAGGGTGTTATATGCTTTTGGATGAGGCATCAGTGACAGGAACTGCAAATATTATTATGGCTGCTGTTTTAGCAGAGGGAAGAACAACGATCTATAATGCTGCTTGCGAACCTTATGTGCAACAATTGTGTCTAATGTTAAATAAGATGGGAGCACGTATAATAGGAATTGCTTCTAACCTACTTACCATTGAAGGGGTGAAGGAGTTAAATTCTTGCAAACATCGTTGTTTGCCAGATATGGTTGAAATTGGTAGTTATATCGGTTTAGCCGCTTTGACACGTTCAGAGATTACAATAAAAAACGTAAATATAGAGCAGTTAGGATTGATTCCAGATACATTCCGTAAATTAGGCATTCGAGTAGAGGAGAAAGGGGACGATCTTTATATCCCTCGTCAAGAGCATTATATGATTGAAGATTTTATTGATGGCTCTATACTAACAGTGGCAGATGCTCCATGGCCAGGATTAACCCCTGACTTGTTGAGTGTTTTCTTAGTTGTGGCAACACAAGCTAAGGGAAGTGTATTGATTCATCAAAAAATGTTTGAAAGTCGCTTGTTCTTTGTGGATAAACTTATAGATATGGGAGCAAAAATTATTCTTTGTGATCCACATCGAGCAACTATTATAGGGCAAAATCACGATTCTCAATTAAGAGCCACTAATATGACATCTCCTGATATTCGTGCTGGAATAGCTTTGTTGATCACTGCGCTTTCCGCTCAAGGAGTAAGCACTATTCATAATATCGATCAAATTGACCGTGGATATGAGCGTATTGATGAAAGGCTAAATGCTATTGGTGCAGAAATTATTCGTGTTGACTAAAAATTATTTGTTTTGCTTCCAATTTATCTGGGCATATAGCAAGTAGTTCTGTCATTGTTTTTAGGTGGATGGGATGTACAAAGGTGGGTAGGATTTCGACAAGAGGTGTGAGTACAAAATTACGTTCACAGATTCGAGGATGAGGTATGCTTAATTCTGGTGTGTCAAGAATTAAAGAGTCACAAAATAAAATGTCTATATCAATGGGTCGTGAACTGTAGCCCTGAGTTTGAGGATTACGTTTTCGTCCGAATTGTTTTTCAGTCTCTAAACAGGCTTGTAGAAATTGATGAGGAGATAGCGTGCTCTCAAATACAACCACTTGATTCAAGAAGAGCTCTTCGCACTCAAATCCCCAAGGTTCTGTTTCATAAAAAGAGGAAGCCGTACAAAACTTACCTACGATAGAGGATAAGCTTTGTACGGCTTCTTGTATAATCTGATATTTGTCACCTAGATTGCTTCCCAGAATAGTAATTACCTGCATAAAAAGTGGGCTTATTGGCTATTCTTTTTATAATAGGGGCGATTATTCTGTTTTTTGGGGAAATTCTTGTGAGTCATAGTCTTAATTGCTCCGGGCTTGTTCTTTTTTTGTAGTAAATCCTTCGAGTTAGAAAGAGTCATACCTTCTGGCATAATCAATGTTTCACCATATAATACGTTGATTGCATCATATATTTGATAATCTTCCACACTATCTTTATTCCAGGTGAGGAATGATTTTTTCATATGAGTAGCCGTAAGCACAATTAAAGCTTTTTTTAGCTCTGGATCTTCTTGATTACGAATTTCTTCAATCAGTTCTTCGGCTAATTTTCCGTAATGCTTATATTTAATTCTGTTGGTTTTATATGGCAGGCTTTCTGGCTTCTCGTTCAGTTTTTCCAAAGAAGGTAAAGGATATGGCGTTTCTATATCCAATTTAAAATCTGACATGATAGCTAGATGATCCCATAATTTATGGCGAAAATCAGGTACGTCACGCAAATGAGGATAGATGTTTCCCATGACATCTATAACTGTTTTTGCAGCTCTAGTTCTTTCATCTCTGTCCTCAATAGTTCGTAGATAGTCGACCATTATCTGTATGTTCCGTCCGTATTCGGGAAGTAATAGTCTTTTATTTTGGGTGTTATAGTTGAATTCTTCCATTTAATGGTGGTTATAATAGCATTATTATATATTCGTAAATGACCTCTTTGGGGTTACATGATTTAAGTATGATATTCGGAATTTATGACCTTGCGAAGTTAAAATATAATATATCAAGGTTTAGCCGAAAACATGAGATAAGTCAAATTAATCTCAGTTCTATCTCGCAAATATAGTACATTTACTTGTTATTGCCTTATATTTAATCTTGTTGTGTGAATAATTTTGCAAATTTTAACAGAAGAGTCCTGCTTCCACCTTCCTTAAACAGAACTTTTGCCTTTCTTTGCATGCCAAAGCCTTCTATATTGGTGACTTGTCCAACTCCAAATGTAGGATGAAATATGACCATTTCAGGGACAAGTTGACTAGAGTCGATGGGTTTGAGTTTTGATCGATCAATATCAGGTATATTTACAGAAGGAGTGTTCAGCGTGATATTAGGTTTTTTAAACCCAGAACTGACTGTACTTCGTAGTTTGAAAGTCGAAGGCTCATCCCGTAAAATATGGCATCCATCTAAAAATTCAGGGTCGATATCTGTTATAAAACGAGAGGGGCGAGGGTTTGTAATTTGTCCATTTTGATACCTAGATGTAGCGAACGACATATAGGCTCTTTTTTCTGCCCTTGTTAGTGCTACGTAAAACAAACGGCGTTCCTCTTCAAGTGCAGTAGTGCTGGCAGCACTTTGTTGTCCAGGGAATAGTCCTTCTTCTAGCCCAGTAATAAACACATTAGCAAATTCCAATCCCTTAGAAGCATGAATGGTCATTAAGGTGACCTTGTTTTGGTCTAATTCTTTTTCTCCATCTTGATCCGTCAGTAGAGCAACGCCCTCTAAGAAAGCAGACAATTTATCGTTTGCTCCATCTTTATAAGCGGTTTCGCTGAAATCTTTAATACCGTTTAGTAGTTCTTGGATATTTTCTCTGCGTGAAACACCTTCAGGGGTGTCATCGTTTGAAAGATCGTCAATAATTCCAGATGAGCGAGCAATCATCATAGCCATATCATAGGCATTTTCATTCTCTGATTGGTCTTTGAGTTTTTCAATCATCAGGCCAAATTTCTGTAGTTTAGAAATCGTTCCAGCATTAATGAATGGTGGGATTTTATCTAGATTGCAGAGCACAATCCACATGCTGATTTGGTGCTGTATCGCAATTTCTCTCACTTTTTCCATTGTAGAAGAGCCAATTCCTCGTTTGGGATAGTTGATGATGCGTTTCAGTGCCTCTTCGTCATTTTGATTCACTGTAAGACGAAAATAAGCCAATAAATCTTTGACTTCTTTACGTTGGTAGAAAGATTGACCGCCATATATTTTATAGGGGATGTTGCGTTTACGAAGCGATTCTTCCATAATACGCGACTGTGCATTTGTGCGATAGAGTATAGCAAAGTCGCTATAATCTTGTTGCTCATAATTAGCCAATCGGTAGATTTCGTTACTGACCTGAAATCCCTCCTCTTTATCGGATAGTGCTCGTAGCACTTTTATTTTTTCGCCCTCTTCATTTTCTGAAAAAACACGCTTGGGTATCTGTTCTTTATTCTTACTGATGATACTGTTGGCAGCATCTACAATGGTTGTGGTGGAGCGGTAGTTTTGTTCTAGTTTGTATATATTATAGTTTGGATAATCATTTTTAAAATTCAAAATATTTTCAATTCGAGCTCCACGAAATGAGTAGATACTTTGCGCATCATCACCAACCACACAGATATTATGGTGTAGTTCTGAAAGTTTCTTTACAATCAAATATTGCGAGTAATTGGTGTCTTGATACTCATCCACGAGTACATGACTGAATTTTTGCTGATATTTATCCAGGATATCGGCATGGTCTCGGAATAAAATATTGGTTTGTAGCAATAAGTCATCAAAATCCATGGTGTCGCTTTGTTTGCAACGCTCTTGGTATATCCGGTAGATATCTCCTAATAAAGGACGTTTTGATGAGCTATCTTCTGATATGATTCGAGCGGATTGAGCATAGCTTTGTGCAACAATTAAGTTGTTCTTTGCCATGGAAATTCGACCTAAAATAATATTTGCTTTGTAGACCTTATCGTCTAGTTTTAGTTCTTTTACAATCGCTTTAATTAGGTTGCGAGAGTCCATCGTATCGTAGATTGTAAAGCTAGAAGAATATCCCAAACGTTCCGCTTCAAAGCGTAGTATCTTTGAAAAGATAGAGTGAAATGTACCCATCCAAATGTTAGATGCAATCTCTGTACCCACCAGTTCTGCAATACGTTTTCGCATTTCACTGGCTGCTTTATTGGTAAAAGTCAGTGCTAATATTTTGTAGGGAGGTACTCCTTGGTTTAAAAGTTGAGCAATTCTATAGGTAAGCACACGAGTCTTGCCTGAACCGGCTCCAGCTATCACTAAGGAAGGTCCTTCTGTATTTAAGACTGCCGCTTGTTGGCTACTGTTTAGTTCGTTGATGAAATCCACTTTATGTTCCTCTATTTTTAATTTTTTTCGACTACAAATTTAAAAAATTAATCCCTAAGCTAGCAATTAAGAGAAGATAATGTTTATTTTTGTGAGGTATATATACGTAAATCACATGAAAATATTATTATTGTTGTTGTTTGTTGGGTGGAGTGTTGTGGGTTGGGCACAGAGAGGGGGAGATGAAAAGCTTGAAATGATTGAAGTGCGTGCAGCTGAATTTTTTATAGAAAAAGACGGATTGCCACTTGGCTATGGAAATGCTTTTATAGCTATTAAAGGCGAGCCCAATAGTGATGCCATTCTATTTACGCCTGGGGAAGGTGCGCTAGGGGGTGGTGTTGGCTGGAAGTATCAGTGGAGTGTAAATGGTGTGTGGAGTACGCTTGGAGCTCCTAATGAGGATTCAACAAATTTTACTTTTCCGATAACTAAAAATGGCTTGTACAAAGTAGAAGCATTTAAGGACGATCAGGCTGGAGTTGAGACTGTCTCACAAACTTTTCGGGTGTTTTTTGCCAAGGTGGATGAGTCAAAAATGATTGTCGAAATCTTGGAAAAAGATAATTGTAAATATTTTAAATTAGAGTTGAAAGGATACGAATCTGTAACAGACGATGGGTTTTATGGGCGAGAAGAAGTGAAATATGCAGTGAATGATGGGACTTGGCTTGATGTACATGATGACGCGCTTGTGATTATCTCTAGGGAGGCAACCTCTAAGGATGAGGAGTGTAAAATAAGTGTGATGGATGGATGTGGATTTGTGTGGACAACGCCTAAATCAGCTTCTTATGAATCTATTATTCCAGAGGCTAAGCCAGGCATAAAATTACTGAATACAGTGGGAGTTGAAGGTGAAGTAGGAGACGAAATGGGGCAAGCGCCATTGGAAGTAGAGTTTAATACGGATGAATGTGTGAATGCGCATACTTTTGAATGGTTTTTATATAAAGACACCTCTACAATGGTTCATATAGGAACAGATTTATTGGATAGTTTAATTCATGAAGAGGTGAGGTTGGAGGAATATTTTACCTATATTTATGAAAATACGGGTAGATATATGGTCAAGTTGGTTGCTACCAATACGGATGGACAAAATCATTGTACAGATACGTCTGCAATAAAATATGTTAATGTCGTAGAATCACTAGTTGAGGTTCCCAATGTATTTACTCCTAATGGAGATGGTAAAAATGATATTTTTATGGCTTTGGTTCTATCTGTTGAAAGTTTTCAGGGAATCATTTTAAATCGTTGGGGGCGAAAAGTATACGAATGGTCTGACCCAACAGGAGGATGGGATGGACGTATCAATGGTCGATTGGCAAATCCGGGAACATATTACTACATTATCACTGCTCGAGGTCGTGAAAAAATGAACACCCCTAACTATGTGAAAAAGGGAGCTTTGATGTTGATTCGATAGTGGAGAGTTTAATTTAATAAACTTTCTCCACGTTTCAATGCCTTATATATATCACTACAAATATTATCTTCTCCTATGGCTTGAGCAAGTCCTGATTTGTGTAGGCTTGTATGTACTTCTTCATTTACTCCTGAAAGAATAAATTTAATATTCTCTTTTGTGGATGAGCGGTAAAGACTTTCCAGGTTGTGCAAGCCAGTTGTATCCATGAATGGAACTTTTCGCATACGGATAATACGAACTTGTGGATTATCAGCAATAGATTTCATACATTCGTCGAATTTATTGGCTATACCAAAGAAAAATGGACCGTCAATTTCATACACTTCAATCCCTTTTGCTACTGAAAACTTCTCTTCTTGGTGATAAATTTCACTTTCATGAGATAGGTCTATGATGTTTTTTGAAACAGTGATACGTGTCACTTCGCTCACCCTCTTCATAAAAAGGACTAAGGCTAGTAGTAAGCCAACTTGGATAGCTATTGTTAAATCAAAAATAACTGTCAGTAAGAAGGTCGTCAGTAAGACTGCCACATCTGACATCGAATTTTTAAGCATCGATTTAAATGTTCGCCACTCACTCATATTATAAGAGACCACTACTAAAACACCTGCTAAGCATGCCATTGGAATATGTTTGGTGAGTGGGCCTAAGAAAAGAAGTATTAGTAATAAAGTGACTGCATGAACGATACCAGCAATAGGAGTGGTTCCACCATTATTGATATTGGTCATGGTACGAGCAACAGCTCCTGTTGCAGGTAGTCCTCCAAAGAAAGGAACAATGATATTAGCAATTCCTTGTGCTGTTAGTTCTGTGTTTGAATTGTGTTTTTTTCCTGTAACACCGTCAGCAACAGTGGCAGAAAGTAAGGATTCAATAGCAATCAATATAGCGATGGTAAAAGCGGATGGGAGTAATTGATTGATGGTCGTCATGCTAAATTCTATACCACTTGGAGTAGGTAGGCTTGCATTAATTTCAAAACGGTCACCAATCGTTTCTATTCCTGTGAGTCCCAATTGATGGCGAAGAAGGTAGGCAATCGTAGTTATGGCAATGATGGCAATCAATGAGCCTGGAATTTTTTTGGAAATTTTTGGCGTGAGAATAATCAATAGAATACTACCGATACCAAGAGAGAGAGTCAATAAGTCTGTTGTTTCAAGACTGGCGAAATAGGCTCCCCATTTTGAAATAAAATTTGAAGGAATACTTTCCAATTGTAATCCAAACAAATCTTTCATTTGGGCTGTGAAAATCGTGATTGAAATTCCACTAGTAAAACCAACAACAATGGGGTATGGTATCAGTCGGATGATTGTTCCTAGTTTAAAAAGTCCCATCAAAACGAGAATTATTCCAGCCATTATAGTGGCAAGAGCTAGTCCGGAGATTCCGAATTGTTGAATAATTCCGTGTATGATAATGATAAAAGCACCTGTTGGGCCTCCTATTTGTACTGTGGTGCCTCCAAAGAAAGCGATAATAAAGCCAGCAATAATTGCTGTTGTTAATCCTTGTTCTGGTCCAACACCTGAAGCAATTGCAAAAGCAATGGCTAGTGGTAAGGCAACTATTCCAACAATAATTCCAGCCATTAAGTCGGAAAAGAATTTTTCTTTGCTGTAATTTTTTAGTATTGAAAATAGAACTGGGTGGAAATCAATATGTTTCATGATAAATCTAGCGTGTTTCTAATGAATAGCAAAGCTACAATAAACAAAACAAAAGTGAAATGAAATCTTAGAATAAAAATGTTTATATGAGTTGAAGTTTATTCATTGCATAGAAACTTCACAAGAAAAATGGAAATAGACATCCTTTCTTTGGTATTTTTTTTAACTTTGTTAGCTTAAATCAATTACTACATTTTATAAATATGAGTGGATTTTTTGGTTGCGTATCGCGCAAAGATTGTGTTACCGATGTTTTTTACGGGACAGACTATCATTCTCACCTAGGGACAAAAAAAGCTGGAATGGCTTTTTACAATGGAACAGATTTTATTCGTTCAATTCATAGTATTGAAAACTCTTATTTTCGGAATAAATTCGAGCCTGACTTAGATCGTTTTTTTGGGTCTTTTTCGGGTTTAGGAGTGATTAGCGATATGGAGTCTCAGCCCATTGTGGTTACTTCCCATTTGGGGCGTTTCGCAGTGATGACTGTTGGATGTATCGATAATTTGACAGAAATTACAACTCAATTGTTGAATGAGAAAATTCATTTTGCTGAGATGTCTGGATCGACGATTAATCCGACAGAGGTGGTTAGTATCCTAATTAATAAAGGGGAGACTTTTAAAGAGGGAATCGAAAATGTATATAATGCAGTGAAAGGTTCGTGTTCTTTTTTAATCTTGACAGATAGTTGTATCTATGCATGTAGGGATAAGTTTGGTAGAACACCCATTATTATTGGTAAAAATGAGTTTGGATATGTTGTTGCTAGTGAAAGTTCGTCTTTTACGAACTTAGACTATCAAATGGTGCGTGATATTGGAGCACATGAAGCTGTTCGGATCTCTAAAGATGGAATTACTTCGATTGTTGCTCCTGGTTGTCGGAAGCAAGTCTGTTCTTTTCTTTGGGTGTATTATGGTTATCCATCTGCCTACTATGAAGGAATAAATGTGGAAGAATTTCGTTATCGTTGTGGTGCTGTAATGGCTCGACGAGATGAATTGAAGCCTGATTTTGCAGCTGGAATTCCTGACTCTGGAGTGGGGCATGCCATCGGTTATTCGAATGAAAAGGGAGTTCCTTATAAGCGACCTTTTGTAAAATATACACCTACTTGGCCACGTAGTTTTATGCCCCAAAATCAGATTATGCGAGATTTAGTGGCGAAGATGAAATTGTTACCCAATGAGGCTTTTACTCGTGATTCAAAAATTGTTTTTCTAGATGACTCTATTGTAAGAGGAACTCAGTTGAAAGATAATGTGGTAAAATTACGGGAGTGTGGAGTGGAAGAGGTACATATTCGTATTGCTTGTCCTCCTTTAGTTTATCCTTGTCGTTTTTTGAATTTTTCAACATCTCGTTCCACTTTTGATCTATTTGCACGTCGAGTGATCCGTGATCTTGAAGGAACTTCAGAATTGACTGATGAGCTATTAGCACCATATTCAAATCCAGATACAGATAAGTACAGGGAGATGGTGAAAGTGATGTGTCAGCATTTACAGTTGGATTCATTGCAGTTTCAACGCTTAGATGATTTGGTTGAAGCGATTGGATTGCCTAAAGAAGAGTTGTGTACACATTGCTGGGACAATTCAAGTTATATGGAATAATTAGAATTTTATCGAAATGCTTTCTACTAAAGAATATTCTTAGTAGAAAGCATTTATTTTTTTAATCTAAAAACAAGTAATCATGAAGAAATTATTTTTGTTGTATGTTGTGCTTTTGTCTATGGTAACGTTTGCGTTGGCAAAAGATGTTTTACCAAAAGAGGAGTGGCTAAATCCACAACTAAATCAAATGAATAGAGCCCCTATGCGTGCTTCATATTTTGCATTTCCAACTGCTGAGGCTGCTCAGGAGGGTAAAAAGGAAAATGCTGCCAATTTTTTGTCCTTAAATGGGATGTGGAAATTTAACTGGGTAGAGAATGCAACCGATTGCCCAACGAATTTTTATCAAGTTGATTTTGAAGATAAGCATTGGGTAGATTTCCCTGTGCCTGCTCTTTGGGAGATCAATGGTTATGGCGATGCGGTATATAAAAATGTGGGTTATGCTTGGTCGAATCAGTTTGTATCGAAGCCTCCAATGGTTGAAACAGAGAATAACTATGTGGGTTCATATCGCAAAACAGTAGAAATTCCAGCAGATTGGAAAGGTCAGCAGGTGTTTTTAAATGTAGGTTCGGCAACTTCTAATCTATATGTGTGGGTGAATGGAAAATTTGTAGGGTATAGCGAAGACAGTAAAATGGCTGCTGAGTTTGATCTGACAAAATATCTAAAGGCAGGGAAAAATGTCATTGCTATGCAGATCTATCGTTGGTGTGATGGTAGCTATTTAGAGGACCAAGATTTTTGGCGTTTATCAGGAATTGGTCGCGATGTTTACTTATATGCTCGCAACCTAATGCATATTGAAGATGTTTTCATTACTCCTGATTTAGATGCAGCTTACAAAGATGCAACTTTGGATGTAACAGCAAATGTTAGCAAAGGTGGAGGATTCGTGCAGATGGAGTTGAAGGATGTGAACGGAAAAGTGGTGGCTGATAAAACGGTGAAAGCGGATAAAAAAGGAAATATACATGCCGTCTTTGAAATTTCAAATCCTAAAAAATGGAGTGCTGAAGAGCCTAATCTTTATGACTTGACTTTGACCTTAAAAAATGGCAATACAGTAATAGAGGTGATACCACAAAAGGTCGGCTTCCGTAAAATTGAATTGAAAAAGGAGTTGGGTCAAGTGTGGGTAAATGGAAAGCCAGTCCTTTTTAAAGGAGCTGATCGTCATGAAATGGATCCTTTAACGGGCTATGTCGTATCACGTGAAAGAATGATTCAGGATATTAAGATCTTGAAAGAAAATAACCTGAATGCAGTTCGTACTTGTCACTATCCTGATGATCCAGAGTGGTACAATCTATGTGATGAATATGGGGTTTATTTGGTTTGTGAGGCAAATCTGGAATCACATGGAATGGGATATGGAGAGCATACCTTAGCTAAAGTAAAGACATTTGAAAAAGCTCACTTGGAGCGTAATCAGCGCATGGTAGAAGCATTTAAAAATCATCCTTCTATTATCTTCTGGTCGCTAGGAAATGAGGCTGGTGATGGACCAAACTTTGAAGTGTGTTATGATTGGGTGAAAGAGCGTGATGCTTCTCGATTGGTGCAGTACGAACGTTGTGGTGAAGCTCCTCACACTGACGTTGTCTGTCCGATGTATGTTGGTTTAGATCGCATGGAAAAATATGCAAAAGATGAAAAGAAATACCGTCCTTTTATCCTTTGTGAATATGCTCATGCTATGGGAAATTCAATGGGTGGCTTTAAAGAGTATTGGGATTTAATCCGTAAGTATCCAAAATTACAAGGTGGTTTTATTTGGGATTATGTTGATCAAGCCCTGAGAGGATATGCCAAAGATGGTTCTATGATTTATACCTATGGTGGTGATTTTAATCTCTATGATGGTTCTGATAATAATTTTCTTTGCAATGGTTTAATTAGTCCTGACCGTGCTTTGAATCCACATATGCATGAAGTAAAGAAAGTGTATCAATCTATTTGGACTACTCCAGTGGATCTACAAAAAGGAGTGGTGAGCGTATATAACGAAAATTTCTTCGTTGATTTAGCAGATTACTATATGGAGTGGAACATTGTTGCTGATGGTGAGCCCGTTTTAAGTGGTGTCGTGAGTGATTTGAATATTGCACCTCAGCAAAAAAAGCAGGTGAATTTGAATTATACACTACCTGAAACGGGTAAGGAACTGTTTTTGAATGTGACTTATAAATTGAAACGTGCAAAACAATTAATACCTGCTGGCCATATTCTTGCAGATGATCAGTTGATGATACAGCCTTATCAAAAATTAAATGCAGACATTAAGCAAGGGGAGGAAGCTGTAAAAGTTTATGAAGACTTGGTACATGTGGTATTGACTGCTGATGAATTGAAGGTTACTTTTGACAAACAAAGTGGTTGGATTCGTGGCCTTGCATTTAACGGTCTTGAAATGTTGGAATATGGCTATTCATTACGTCCAAACTTTTGGAGAGCACCAACCGATAATGATATGGGAGCCAACCTACAAAATCGTTTTGCTGCTTGGAAGAGTCCTGAAATGAAGAAGAAAGGATTTAAAGTGGAGCAAAAAGAGAATAATGTTTTAGTAACAGTGAACTATGAAATGCCATCTGTTTCTGCTAATCTAAAGATGAGCTATGAAATCAACTATAAAGGAGAAATTCGTATCTCTGAAGCGATGACTGTAGATAAGAGTAAGAAAAAAATGCCTCATTTATTCCGTTTCGGTATGCAAATGGTGATGCCTGGAAATTTTGATCGTATTGATTACTATGGACGTGGACCTGTTGAAAATTACTCAGACCGTCAGTATAGTCAAAACGTAGGTCGCTATCAACAGCTCGTTGAAGATCAGTACTATCCTTATGTTCGCCCTCAAGAGTCTGGAAACAAAACAGATCTTCGCTGGTGGAAATTAACTGATATTGATGGACGTGGTTTGTTGATTCGTTCAGACGTTCCGTTTGCTGCATCTGCTGTCAACTATTTCCAAGAAGATTTGGATGATGGTGTGCAGAAAGATCAGCGTCATTCAGGTGAATTGAAGCCTCGCGATATAACCACTCTTTCATTCGATGCAAATCAAATGGGATTGGGATGTATTAATAGTTGGGGAGCATGGCCTTTAAAAGCGTATCTAATGCCTTATGGTGATTACTCATTTCATGTAGTTATAGCACCTATTCGCAAGAAATAAACAGAGATAACATAGAAAACTTTCGTGTGATAGCATTTGAAAGTAGTTGAAAAATCCAGATTCAGTTTTAACTGAATCTGGATTTTTAGCATATAAGCTCTGCAGCTATAAGTACTCTTCTTACTTCTCTTTGGGCATAAAGGTAAAATCAACAATGTTAGCATCATCAAATAGAGATTTTGCAAACTTTTGAATGGTTTTTGGGCTTAATTTTTCAACGACCTCCTCAAAGTTTTTGCTGTCTGCTGAATTAATACCTTTTACGTAGTAATTATAAATAGCGTCCATCCAAAAACTATTGTGATTTTTAGATTGTTCACGATTTTTCAGTAAGCTCAAGGTTACCTTGTCCATCTCTTCTTGAGTAGGAGCTTGCTCTGTTATTTGCTTCAGTTCTTTGTAAACAAGAGACTTTAAGCGCTCCGCTTTGTCAGGATCACAATCAAACTTTATATTCATGCTATATTTTGAATAAGGCACACGCATCGCACTTGCTTGAACATTCACGCCATAAGTCCCTCCTTCTTTTTCACGAATATTCTCTGTAAATCTAAGGTCTAAAATACCTTTTAAAACAAAGTTGGAAAGATTACGATGTATGCTGCTTTTCATCTCCTTGGATAAGTTGATTACCACCGTTGCTTTTGGCGTCTCTAAATCCAATTCAATTACTTTTACCGTTTTGCCTTCTGGTACTTTTATTTGATGATCTATTCCTGATTCTTTGCGATTTTCTGATTTCAGAGAACCGATGTATTTTTCAACTAAAGGTCTAACCGTATCTTCATCAATATTTCCAACGATAAAAAAAGTAAAATCACTTGCATCTTTTATGCGATCACGATAGATCTCTTCAATTTGTTTAAAGTCGATCTTGTTTAGGTACTCTTCATTGTATACAAAGCTTCTAGGGTGGTAGTTGGTCATGGTTAATTGAATAGAGTCCTGCATTATTTTTTGAGGAGTCTTTAGGTAATTGGGCAACATAGAGCGGTTGCGATTGATGTTGGACTCGAAAATGTCTTTGTCAAATCTAGGGTGTTCAAAACGTAGGTACAACAGTTGTAGCATGGTTTCAAAATCCTTTGGTGTAGATGAACCATTTACTGATTCTGACAAATCGTCAATAGATACAGAACAGTTTGCTATTTTTCCAGTAAGTACTTTGTTTAGGGTAATTGCATCAAAATCTCCCAGTCCAAAATCGTTAACCAATGAAGAGGCATTTTGAGCGGAGATAATCATATTCATATCATAAAGAGAGCATCCACCCTCGCTATACGAACTTAAAGCAACCCTGTCTTTGTC
>CAMRAP010000007.1 GCA_947039985.1 uncultured Odoribacter sp. | reverse complement strand
AGGATAAGATTGTGTATGATAAGATCGGAGAGTTGATCCCCGAATTTACCCCCTCAGAGGTGGAGACTGCTAAACTGATTGTGGAGGGGAAGAGGATTATGGAGATGATTCCTATCTTAAAGAAGAATAAAAGTAATATCACTTGCCAAAGGGTGAATATAAGGGTGAAACTGAAATTGAACGCAAAAGATAATCTAAGAGATGCTATATTGAAACGTGTTGCTGTGGAGAAGGTGAAGAAAACAATAGTATAGCGATTTAGTATATGTTTGTTAAATCGCGAAACCTAAAGCACAAAAAACAATAAAATATATTGAAATTCAATGTTCTGTCGTATTTTTGCATTTAAATGTAATCTAAAAAATACGGCATAATGATAAAACAAATAATTAGACTTTGGATTTTAGGAGTCGTCGTTCTTAGTTCTTGCCAAAAGAGCGAAATTGAATATGTAGATAAATATCACCCCTTTAATGAAAAATTGTCAATTGATACCTTGCAGTACGAAAAAATAGATGACAATGATAAACAACTAATCTTACAACTTGACGAGCTATCATCTATCGTGACAAATCAATCGTTGCGATCTTTTCAAACAGATGAACTAATTCAAATAAGACCCACTGAGGGAAATATGCTAAAGGTGACAAGTTACTCGGCAATGCCTATTTTAAACATTCAAATATACTGTCGTATTAATAATGTCGATGGCTTATCTGAACCATTTCATCTGCTAAGTATAGATTCTTTACCAGGATTTGGTCAATTTAAGTATCAGCCAGCATTTACTAGAAAAAAATCCACTTATAAAACCGTTAGTGGAAAGTACATCTCATTTCACCAGCCTAAGTTTGCAACAAACGATTTTGAATTCACTGTTGATAGTGATGATGAATTTTTCAAAATGCTAAAAACGATAAAGGCAGGATGGAATATCTCTTTCTCTAATTATTATTGGGATGGAGTTAATGAAGCTGGTAACTGGAGGGAGATGTCAGCGATTTATGCCAGAGAATGGGTTGTTATGATGACGAACTATGCGTACATTGTATCTCTACCAGAATTCAAAGAGATTATGTTCAATTATAAAAAGGTTTTAGGTGGAAATTTACACGGTAATGGAGGCGTGTCTGATATTTTTACTCGGGAACACTATGAAGCATTATACAATCAGTTTTTCCAGAATCGGACCTACGTTTTAGGTCGAACTGGTATGGGGGGAGGATTAGGTGGTGGCACTACTTTAGGAGCAGACCATTGGATTTTTTACAGTCACTACATATCACGTGAAGGTTGGCATACGGTTATTCACGAAATGAGTCATTGTATGGGATATTCACATAACAGTAATATGACTTATGGGAATCACTATGGATTTGCAGATGGATGTATTCCAAAGCTTCACAGTTACCTAAGACGTAAAAATAATTTACCATATAATGATCCTGATCTATTGGGATTTACTAAGCCCGAAAATAAAAAATACCTTAAATTAGGGATTGAGCCTAGCTTTACAAAGCCTGACAATAGTACCAATGAATTAGATGCTTATTTTAAATTAAACCCCATATAAGATATAACGATGAATTTTTATTTTATTATATTTACTTTATTTTTATTTGCAACAAGTGCTTGCACCAAAATCAATATAGAGACAAAAACAACCAATTTATACCCCAAGCAAGAGCAGTTTGTAAACTTGTATGCTGACAGTTTAGGTGTGGAATTTATGAAAGAATCACTACCTCCAGGTATGGATAAAGGATTTAATGTAAAAGGTATAATTGCCTATGGAAATGAATTGTTTTGCACTAATTTATTCGCTAAACGTATTGATATTTTCGATATTAAGACACTCAAATACAAAGAATCAATAATCGATCCAGACACTAAAATGTTCTCTCGAGATGTATATGTCGACAATCAGTATATATATGTAACTGGATTATCAGACCCTAGGTGTCAGGTTTCTATTTATGATCGTCAAACAAAAGAGTATATTTGTAGACTTGGCACAGGTCTATGGTGGGGGAATAGACCATTGGTACACCCCATTTGTGTGGCTGCAAGCGATATATATATATTCGTAAGAGAACAAGGAAACAATATAAAAGTATTTTTAAAGAGTGATATAGATATGGGTAAGTCAAGCGCATCATATTGTAGCCTAAACATAGATGGGCAAGCTGTTTTAAATACTGACGACTATGATATGAGTGTAGTTGACTCAACGTTGTATGTCATCAATATCAAGAATAAAACAATATATACCTACTCTGGAAATGCCGATTATGAGAAAGATAATGAGGCTCCGTACAAGTCTAAGTTTACCTATTCTGATAATCAGTCGCCCAAGGCTATTGCGTCGAATAGTCAATATATATTTATTGCAACAAACGCCTCATTTGCAAAAATAAATATTTACGAAAGAGGACAAGAGGAAATTGATTTAGCAAAACCAAATTTTATAATATCATCAATTTCAGGAACTGACATTGATAGAATAAATTTCATCGCAGCTAAAGGAGATACTTTATTCATAAATCAAAATGATCAAAAAATAACTGCAATACATCTAAAAACAAGGTTTTACGATGAAATAATAGATACTCCTATATAGTACTTAAAATTCTTAATTTAACCTGCATAAAAAGTGGAGAAACACTAATAATGTATTTTTTAGCTATTCGAAATTAGAGTATCGAATAATTCTGGATGAAAATTAATTGCTTAATCTTTTGTGTAGATAAAATTAAGAATTCTATTTTTTTACGGCGTTTATATTTCAGCAGTGAGAATCAAAATAAAAGTATAATGATTTCTGCTGTGAGTACGGCACGACAGATTCCATATGTACCAAAAAGTTTTGGCATAATATAAAAATAAGCTACCAGTTATAATGTACAAAAAAAATCATACCACCTGTTGAGTCAAATAAATTCTGATATTATCAAATATTATTTATTGACTTAATGGTACTAAAAAAGGGGAGTATTATAGTAGCAACAAATTAAATTTAATGAGATAAATAAACATATTATACAATATAATTATTCTCGAAATTATTACATTAAAGCAGGTCGTATCCAAGTCGTTTTGTATTAAATATGAACATCACAATTTAATCAACATATAATGAGTAATAATAATAAAAAGATAGTTTTTGCTTCATATGTAAGTATTATAGGTAATGTTTTTTTATCTGCGATTAAAATTATAGCAGGTGTGATTAGTGGAAGTATTGCCGTATTAAGTGATGGTATTGATTCGGCTACTGATGTGATTATTTCAGTGGTAATGCTCATTACTGCCAAAATCATGAATCGTCCTCCCAATGAGCATTTTGTTTATGGCTATAATAAGGCTGAAGGAATTGCAACCAAAATGTTGTCGTTTATTATCTTTTATGCGGGTATTCAGATGTTTTTATCAGCAATTGAGTGTATATTTAGTCCTCAAACACAGCATATGCCTGAAAGCATAGCTATATATGTCACTATATTCTCAATCTTTGGAAAATTATTTTTATCCATTTATCAAACTAGAATAGGGAAACAACTAAATTCATCTATGCTAATTGCTAATGGAATTAACATGCGTAACGATATAATAATCTCCGTGAGTGTTTTGATTGGACTTATTTTTACCTTTATTTTTAAAATGCCGATACTTGATCCTATAATAGCATTGTTTATGAGTTTAATTGTTATAAAGTCATCAATTGGTATATTTAAAGACTCTAGTATGCAGTTGATGGATGGAGTTAAAGATGTAAATGTTTATGAAAAGATATTTGCCGCAGTAGCCTTGATTCCAGATGCTCACAATCCGCATAAAGTTCGCTCTCGCACCATAGGTAATCTTTACGCTATTGTTTTGGATATAGAAGTTGCTGATAACTTAACAATCAAAGAAGCACACAGCATTGCAAATGCTGTTGAAGATAAAATAAAAGAATTCATACCTGAAATATTTGACATTGTAATACATGTTGAACCATTGGGCTGCAACCATAAGACAGAAGTCTATGGTGTGACTTACACTGAAAAAAAATGACCTATTCCTTCTCCTCAATATTCAGAACTCAATCTAGCATTTGTTACAATCTTTTTCACCCCTACCTATATAAAATAGGTTTATTAGGACAACTAAACTCTTTATACGGATAAAATGAGGCATTCCACAAACTAAATGTTTACATTTGTCCATATAGATAAAACATAAAATTGATGTCAAAATTTAAAGTGATTACCACTCCAATAAAAGGCTTACTAATAATTGAACCAACAGTTCATAGTGATAAACATGGCTTCTTTATGAATACAGATTCAAAACAAGACTTACTAGAAATAGATGTTGATGTTGAATTCATTCAACAGAGTTCCATTAAAATGGCACGTGGTGTTTTAAAGGGACTACATTTTCAACGTGAACATACGCAAGGTAGATTAGTGAGTGTCGCTTCAGGCGCTGTGCTTGATGTTGCTGTTGATTTACGCCCAGATAGTAAAACTTATGGAGCCTCATGGTCTGAGGAAATATCTGCCGATAATCAACGAATGTTATGGATTCCAGAGCAATTTGCACACGGATTCTTATCGCTTGAAGGTAGTACTGAAATTATAATTAAATCTACAAATCATGATGATTCTAAATCTTTAACAGGTATAGTGTGGAATGACCATATCATTAGTATTAATTGGCAGTTTGAGAGGTATGACATTGACGAAAAATATCTTAATGTTTCAGATAGAGATAAACATTTACCCATTTTTAGATCATGGAACCCCAAAACACTTTGGAATAGTGAAATAGATATTTAGCATAAAAGGTGTATATATTCCAACATTTAGGAGAGCAATAAAATGAAAGCGAGTAGTATTGATTTATGGCTTAAAAGACTAAGACTCTCCTACTCCTCAAAAGAAGTAAATGGTAAATGTAGACTGAATTTACTAGCACCTAATGTGTATTAATCCATGTCATCTTTTTTTCATCAGTTTCAACCGATGAAGTGGATGAAACCTCATGATTCTCAAATATATTTTTTACATTTGCATAAAATTTGAAATAATCACAATTTAGAAACGTATGAATACTATCGCAAATAAAGCTGCAGACAATATCCGAATATTATCAATGGCTATGGTTGAACAAGCAAAATCTGGTCATCCAGGTGGAGCAATGGGTGGAGCAGATTATATAAATCTCTTGTATGCTGAGTGTTTAAACTTTGATCCAGATGATTCAACATGGATAAATAGAGATCGCTTTTTCTTAGATCCAGGGCATATGTCACCAATGCTTTATGCTACTTTAAGCTTGATTGGTAAGTTTCAAATGGATGATTTAAAAAACTTTCGCCAGTGGGGAAGCGTCACTCCTGGTCATCCTGAAAAAAATTTTGAAAGAGGAATTGAAAACACCTCTGGTCCTCTTGGACAAGGCCATACAATGGCTGTTGGTGCTGCTATTGCAGAACGTTTCCTTGTGGCTCGTTTCGGAGAGTGGATGTCACATAAAACATATACATTTATCTCTGACGGAGGTATTCAAGAAGAGATATCACAAGGCGCAGGACGTATTGCAGGAACATTAGGATTATCAAATCTGATTATGTTCTATGACGCTAATAATGTCCAACTATCAACAACAGTTGACGAAGTAACATCTGAAGATACAGCAAAAAAATATGAAGCTTGGGGCTGGAAAGTCATAACCATTAACGGAAATGATGCCGACAAAATTCGTCAAGCCCTAAAAACTGCTCAAGCAGAAAGTGAACGTCCGACCCTTATCATTGGAAAAACATTGATGGGAAAAGGGGCGTTAGGTTCTAATGGTGAAGATTTTTCAAATAAAGTATCAACTCATGGTCAACCTTTGACTGCTGCCGGTGCTTCTGCTGAAAAAACGATAGAAAATTTAGGAGGTGATTCTAATCATCCATTTGTAATCTTTCCAGAAGTGGCTGAATATTACGCCAAAGTACTGGATGAGAAACGCGCTTATGCTAAAAAGAAAAAAGCAGAACAAGCAGCTTGGGAAAAAGAAAATCCTGAATTAGCCGTAAAACTGCATAAATTTATGTCAGGTGAAGCTCCTGATATTGACTATAAGGCAATTGCACACAAAGCAAACATTCCTACTCGTAATGCTTCGGCAGATGTATTAGAAGAATTAGCAAAGCAAGTTGAAAACATGATTGTTAGCTCTGCTGACCTTTCTAATTCAGACAAAACAGATGGATTTATTAAGGGTGGAGCTCGTGATTTAGTCAAAGGTGATTTCAGTGGTAAATTCCTACAAGCAGGAGTAGCCGAACTGACAATGGCATCTATCTGTAATGGTATTGCTCTACACGGCGGTATTCATGTTGCCTGTGGAACTTTCTTTGTCTTTTCGGACTATATGAAACCAGCTTTCCGTATTTCAGCCTTAATGGAAGTACCAGTGAAATATGTCTGGTCGCACGATGCTTTCCGCGTAGGAGAAGATGGACCAACTCACCAGCCGATAGAGCATGAAGCTCAATTGCGATTGATGGAGAAGATAAAAAACCACAGTGGAGAAATGAGCCTTTTAGCTCTTCGTCCTGCTGATGCAGCAGAAACATCCGTAGCTTGGAAAATGGCTATGGAAAATACAACAACTCCTACGGCATTAGTATTCTCTCGTCAAAATGTAAACGACCTACCTTCTTGTAGCAATCGTTATGAAGAGGCTTTACAAGCAAAAAAAGGAGCTTATATCGCATTAAACGCTGAAAATCCAGACATTATTTTAATTGCTTCTGGCTCTGAAGTGTCTACACTGATTACAGCAGCAAACCTACTAAAAGAAAGAAAAAATATTTCGGCACAAGTGGTGTCAGTTATTTCTGAAGGTTTATTTCGCACACAGTCTGCCGAATATCAAGAAACAGTACTTCCTACAACTAAACCTAAATTTGGTTTAACTGCTGGCCTATCTGTTACCTTAGAAGGTTTGGTGGGATGCAATGGTAAAGTACATGGAGTAAATCACTTTGGATACTCTGCACCAGCAAGTGTTCTTGATGAAAAATTCGGCTTCACTGGCGAGTTTGTTTTCAACGAAATTGCTGAAATGCTAGGAAAATAACACATAGATTTCTAAATAAAAAAATGGAGTTCCGTTATTGGAACTCCATTTTTTTTATAGGCTAATTAGACCTATTTATTTTCTCGTTTTTTATACTCCTCAACACCTTGTTTTAAGAATTCAACGAAAGCATCTGCATCTAAGTTATGTCCTCGAGCAGGAGCCATCACATGCTGTTGTAAATCATCATCATCCCCACCGCGACTATCCAATAAGATATAGTTCGGCTGAGCATTAGAAGCAAATTTATCAATTTGAAAATCTGCATTCTGCTTACCTAAAGTTTTCTTCGTCTTACCATCAGATTCAGAAACATACCACTCCTCTTCAGACAATTTAGTCTTATCATCCACATATAAAGCTGCAATAACATAATCATTCTTTAAAATCTCCATTACACGAGGATCAGCCCATACCGTTTGTTCCATCTCGCGACAGTTTACACAACCGTGTCCTGTAAAATCAAGAAATATAGGTTTGTTCTGAGCTTTAGCACATTTTAAAGCTTGATCATAATCAAAATACCCCTCTAATCCATGTGCTAAATGTAAGAAATCAGTGTATTTTGCATCTTCACACTCTACTGGCTTTGCAGCTGTACTCGATACTCCACTAACAGAAATCTGTTTTACATTATCACGAACAATACGGTTGATATCAAAATCAATACTCTCTTGAGGAGGTAGATAACCAGCAAATGCTCTCAATGGAGCACCAAACATACCTGGAATCAAATAAACAACAAAAGCAAAAGTCGCAATGATAAATGCTAATCTTGTTACACCAATATGCTTTACCTCACTATCATGAGCAAATTTAATTTTACCCATCAAATATAATCCTTGTAAAGTGAATATTGTAATCCAAATAGCGATATATACTTCACGATCTAATAATCCCCAATGATAGGTTTGATCTGCAACCATCAAGAATTTGAATCCAAGTGCAACCTCAATAAATCCTAATACAACCTTTACAGAGTTCAACCAACCACCTGATTTTGGAAGATTTCCCAACTTAGAAGGGAAAAAAGCAAAGAAACCAAATGGTAAAGCAACAGCAACAGAGAATCCTAACATACCAATAATGGGACGTAATACAGATCCTCTAGCCGCTTCAACCAATACTGTACCTACAATGGGAGCAGTACAAGAGAATGATACTAATACCAAGGTAAATGCCATAAAAAATGCACCAACATATCCTCCCTTATCCGCTTGGGCATCTGATTTATTCACCAACCAAGAAGGCAATACAATTTCAAATGCTCCAAAGAAAGAGGCAGCAAAAACCATAAAAATAACAAAGAAAAATACATTAGGAACCCAATGAGTGCTTAACCAATTGATAAAGTCTGGACCTAAAAGTATAGACATCACCAATCCCAATGCCGTATAAATAGCAATAATAGATAGTGAAAAGAACATGGCTTTAGCTCTAGCCTTCCCTTTATCTGAATCTCCATGCATAAAGAAAGAGACGGTCATTGGTATCATAGGGAATACGCAAGGCATGATCACTGCTGCCAAACCGGCAATAAATGCTCCCCAGAAAAACAACCACAAAGATTCGTCTTTTTCTGCTTCTTTAGGCTCTGCATCTACTGCTTCAACTTTTTTGATTTCAGTTTTAGACTCTCCTAATTTAATATCAAATGTTTTATCAAACATCACACACTGTCCTTCTCGACAAACTTGAAACTCTAAGATAGCAGAAACTGAAGCTAAAGACAGCTCTGTCACTTTTATTTTTTGAGTTATGATATACTCGTTTGAAAACGACCATACATCAACTCCAAATATATCATCAAACTCCTTGTGTGGCGTATTTTCAGTCGCTTTTCCTACGAATTCAACACCTTTTACATGCTCTTCAAGTGACAAATTGGTAGCCAACGGACCTCCCTCTGGCGTATACATGGAATAAACATGCCATCCCGTTTCTATTTCAGCTTTAAAAACTAATTCATATTCATTATTTCCCAAGTTCTTTTGGGAAAATGACCATTGAGTTGGGTTTTCTACTTGTGCAGAAACCACGAACAAACCAACAATAAATGTCAGTAAAAAAGTAAACAATCCTTTCTTCATAAAATTTTAAAATGAATTATTATTAAAAACACTATCTTCTACCTATACGTAAATCACGCGTAGATATGTACACAAATATATTATTTTTCTTGATTAGAATAAGCAGAACAAGAAATTTAACATATAATTTAAACATCTCGAAAGAATAAAAGGTGAAAATGCTTCAATTTCTCACCTTTTATTTTTCAATGCTATTTTAACCTTCTAATTCTCGATTATATCGATTATAAAAGTGATATTCATAAATATAGTATGAAGGAACCTCTACTATTTTCAAAGATATTCGATGGCGGAATGACCATTTTAAACGCAACGACAAAAATCCTTTTTTCAGATAAGCACCTATAAAAGGATGTACTTTTAAAACAATATTTTTATTGTTATTTTCATGGCAATAAAATTCTAAAAGATCTTCTATTTTATCAATCATCAAAATAGCTGCTTCAGATTTCCCCGTCCCATTACACACTGGACATTTTTCAGTTGTATCTACCGTCATCTCTGGTCGAACTCGTTGACGCGTAATCTGCATCAATCCAAACTTACTTAAAGGTAAAATAGTGTGCTTCGCTCGATCAATTTCCATATATTCTCTCATTTTATCAAGTAGCTTCTGCCGATTTTCAGCTTTCTGCACATCAATAAAATCGATCACAATGATCCCGCCCATATCACGAAGTTGCAACTGTCTTGCCACCTCCTCTGCTGCTGCTAAATTTACTTCTAAAGCATTTGCCTCCTGATCATCGCCTGATTTTATACGATTCCCACTATTCACATCAATGACATGAAGTGCTTCAGTATGTTCTATAATTAAATAAGCCCCATTTTTAAATGAAATGGTTCTCCCTAATGAAGATTTTATTTGCTTATCCACTCCAAAATGATCCAAAATAGGAATTTCGGGTGATACATATTTAACAATATCTTTTTTCTCTGGAGCAATTGTTGTCAGAAAATGCTTGATTTCTTTACTTATCGTAAGATCATTTACATAAACATTTTCAAAAGAAGGGTTTAAAATATCCCTCAAAATAACACTTGTTCTATTTATCTCTCCTAAAATTAATTTTGGAGGTTCAATTTCTCGAATATGCTTAAAAGAAGTTTCAAAACGCTCTACCAATTCCTTTAATTCTTGATCAAAAGTAGCTACTTTCTTATCTTCTGCTACTGTCCGAACAATAACCCCATAATTTTTAGGTCTAATACTTTCGATCAAACGCTTTAATCTTTTACGTTCTTCTGGAGATTTTATTTTTTGAGAAACTGACACCTTATTCGTAAAAGGTATCAGTACCAAATTTCGGCCTGCCACGCTTAACTCAGAAGTCAAACGAGGACCTTTTGTTGAAATAGGTTCTTTGGCAACCTGCACAGCCACCCACTGTCCAGCAGTTAATATATTAGATATTTTTCCATTCTTACTTATTTCTGGCTCCAATTTTAACTTGGATACAGGCATGCCTTTTTTGGCAATACTTTGTTTTATGTAGCTATCTAAAGAATGAAACTGCGGACTTAAATCCAGATAATGTAAAAAAGCGTCTTTTTCATACCCTACATTTACGAAAGCAGCATTCAATCCAGGCATTATTTTTTTCACTTTACCTAGATATATATCGCCGACTGAAAATTGCATACTGGTCTTCTCTTTTGTCAATTCAACCAACTTCTTTTCCCGCAACAAAGCGATAACAATTTCATCTGCCCTCACGTCTATAACTAACTCACTACTCACCGCCATTTCGTTTTTTTTTAATGATGATGTATTATACCATCTATAATGACATAATACAAAATAAACCTAAAGGCTACTGTCTTTAGGTTTATAATTTCTCTACTCACAAATATTAAGAATTATTTCTTCTTATGACGATTTTTTCTTAATCTTTTCTTACGCTTATGAGTCGCCATTTTATGTCCTTTTCTTTTTTTACCACTTGGCATAATTTCCTCCTTTTTTTTATATTATTTTTTCAAATTACTTTTCACATCATTGACAAAACTTTTAGACGGCTTGAATGAAGGTATAAAATGCTCTGGAATTTTAATCGTAATATTTTTAGAAATATTACGAGCTGTCTTTTCAGCCCTCTTCTTTACGATAAAACTACCAAAACCTCTCAAATAAATATTCTCTCCCCCAACTACGGACCCTCTGATTGTATCCATAAAAGCTTCTACAACAGCATGTACCGCAACCTTCTCTATCCCTGTAGTTTTTGTAATTTCATTAACAATATCCGCTTTTGTCATTTTTCTTAAATATTAATATCCAATAATTTATTTATTTCTGCTACATTTTCAGATTGCAAATATAAAGCTTTTATGCGAAGAATAAAAAAAACACGACGTTTTTTATTTACTTTTTTCTGTTTCAGTTTTTTTCTTTAACTTCGCTCCTCACAATAAAACCGCTTTTAAGTACATACATTTAGAAAAAAAAATTGTACCTTGTGTGTTACATTACGGTTGTGAGTATATTAAATGGTATGCATTAATCATTTAGAGTGTTAACAAATAAACAAAACAAGCATGGTAAACAAGGTTATATTAGTAGGAAACGTAGGTGCTGACCCAGAGGTAAAGTACTTAGAAGGTGGAGTTGCTGTAGCTAATCTTAGACTAGCAACCACAGAAAGATACAAAAGAAATGGTGAAACTGTTGAGCAAACAGAATGGCATAGTATTGTTATATGGAGAGGATTAGCAGAGGTTGTTGAAAAATACGTCACTAAAGGCATGCGATTATACATTGAAGGACGTATCCGTACTCGCTCTTGGGAAGATCAAGGTGGAGCGAAAAGATACACCACAGAAATATATGCAGATTCAATGCAAATGCTATCACCAAGACAAGATGGAAATAGTAATCATGGTGAAAACTCATCACGCCCGTTTAGTGCAGCAGCAAATAGTGCGCCAAGTCCACAAGCTAGTGCACCTATACCTACGGATGAAAGCGACGATTTACCATTCTAAAGTAATAGACTAAAAGCTAAAGTTTAATCTGACTCATATCCTTTAGCTTTTAGCCTCTGACTTTTTATTGTTTTATTAATTATATTTATTTTGGAAACAGATAGTTATGATGCGGTAGTAAATATTTTCCGCGGATCTTTTGAACTCATTGACATTGTATTTCTGGCTATTTTGCTATTTTTATTGCTCGTTTCAGCATTAGTCTCTGGCTCTGAAGTAGCCTATTTTTCACTAAGACCTAGCGACCTAAAAGAAACAATAACAAAAGGTCATGAAAAGGTAAACAATCTTTATAAAAAACCAAATCTACTCTTATCTACAATTCTAATTACCAATAATTTTGTCAATGTAGGTATTGTTATTATTTCTACTTTTTTAATTCATAAAGTATTCAATTTTTCGGCAAATCCAATACTGGGCTTTACGATACAAGTCATTTTAGTAACCTTCCTTATTTTACTATTTGGAGAGATCATGCCCAAATTATATGCAAACCGTTCCCAAATAAAAATGGCCATTATAATGGCGGGGCCATTGACTTTTTTAACTTATCTATTCCGACCACTGTCCACTTTATTAATAAAATCGACCTCGATCATTAGTCGACGAATGACTGATAAGAATAGTTTATCGATTGATCAACTTTCTAAGGCACTAGAATTAACTATAAAGACTGAAATTAATGAAGAAAAAGATCTTTTAGAGGGAATTGTTCGCTTTAGTAATATTGACACCATTGATATTGTATGCCCTCGTATCAACATTATCTCCATTGACATTAAAGATAACTTTGAACACGTAAAAAGTATAGTTATTGAACATGGGTATTCACGCTTGCCAGTCTATCGAGAAAACTTAGATACCATTGAAGGAGTTCTTTATGTCAAAGATTTGCTTGCACATCTTAAAAAGCAAGAAAATTTCAAATGGCAAACTTTAATTCGTCCAGCCTACTTTGTACCAGAAACAAAAAAGATCAATGACCTTTTAGGAGAATTTCAATTAAAAAAGGTGCATATGGCCATAGTCGTTGATGAATATGGAGGGACTTCAGGAATTGTTACAATGGAAGATATTTTGGAAGAAATTGTAGGAGAAATTAATGACGAATATGATGAAGTAGAAGAAACATTCAAACGACTTCCCAATAATATATATATATTTGAAGCTCATACCTTATTAAATGACTTTATAAAAATCATCCATGTCAACCAAAGTATATTTAAAGAAATTGAAGGAGAAGCAGATACACTTGCAGGACTCATTCTAGAAATTAAAGGCGAGCTACCTAAAAAAAGCGAAGTAATTATCTATAACGAACATCAATTTACGATACTTGAAGTTGACAATAGAAGAATAAAGAAAATAAAATACGAGAAACTTATACATTAATGATGTTGAGACTATTATATACTCTTATTTGCTTACTATTCATCATGGGCTGCAAAGAAAAATATACCCCAAAACCTTATGGATATTATCGCATAGACTTTCCTGAAAAAACATGGAAACCGCTGACTGATTTGACACTTCCATACAATTTTAAAATGGCACAAGAAGCAATTATTGAGCCCTATAGAGGGAGTGATACCAAACCAGGCTGGATAAATATCAGCTATCCTCAATACAATGCAAAAATCCATATTACATATAAACAGGTAAAAACAGACTCTGCCCAAAAATTCACGGAAGAGTGTCATCGCCTCGCATACGAACATTCAATCAAGGCAGAATCTATCAATGAGAAAGGCTTTAAGAATGATCACTTATTTGGATTAATTTATTTTATAGAAGGGAATACCGCCTCGTCAACTCAATTTTATGCCACTGACTCCAGTGATCATTTTATCCATGGTGCCCTTTACTTTAACCAACATCCAGATAAAGACTCACTAGCCCCAGTCATCAACTACCTACGAAAAGACATTATAAATTTAATGGAAACCATTCAATTCAAATAATAAAATCCTGCCAAGAAAAGGAAATAAAGACTTTATTATCTGATGGCAGAATATGGAATAGGTATTTGTAATATCTCACAGAGCATAGGTAATAGCGAAGTCATTTTACTTGTTTCGGGAAGCTCCAAATTTACACCAGCGCCATAAAAATAAAGTGGAACTTTATTACGCTTACTATAACGAGCATAGTAATCTTCTTTATCTTTGAGAGTGGGTAGCCAAGTGGGTTGTAGTGAATACAATACATCTCCACTCCGTTTTTGAGAAAAATTATTTTGAAACAACATTTCTATACCAGAAGATGCTGTATTATGAGTTAAGGCATGTGCTGTAAGTACACGTGAAACCCCCTCAAATTCGACCAAAAAACTGGCAACCCTATCTTGTATCTCTTGCAAAGAGATGTTTTTTTCTTGAATTAAAGTGCGATCTAAATAGATCTGTGTAGCATCATAATCTAAAATCCATTCTCCATCTCCATAGACCAAATTTAGAAAAGATTTTAAGAGTGCTATAGCTTTAAATATACTGAAATAGTCCGCTGATAAACGCATTTTATTAAACTCTTCTGGGTTCAATTCTCTAGCTTCAGAAAAAGTTAGAAAAACAGTATAGTTATCTTTTCCAACCCGACTGTCTAGCTCTACGAATAAGCGCTCAATGTCCCTATCTAGTCTCATCACCATATCTTGAAACTCTTTTGTATTTACGCCTAAATCACGATTCATATAATCTAGGCTAGAGAAATTCAATGCCAATAAATCAGCATCATTATCAACTCCTAAACCCTCATTTTTCAATAATTCATTAGCTAAATCAACAACCATTGTATTGACATAAGGGGTTGCTTTTAAGATTTTATACGTTTCATATTTTCGTTTTGCCTGCGCCAAATCATAATAAAAACTATTTGATAAGCCTATTTTACTTTTAAGTTTTGTTGCAGTTATATTCCCTATTTCATCACTCAATGGCATCCACCCTCTTCTAATCATAAAATCAACCTCTATTGTATCATTATGAGCAATCATCCACTCTGGTAGCATTTCGGAGTAATAATCTGAAGAAACCCATTTCCCTGTTTTTTCACTCAACCAAAATGCCATATTAGCACAACTGCCACCACTTAACACAGCCTCTTCTCCATTTATCCCAACACTGTATACCTTTGAAAATAGATTATTCATTTTCATAGCACAGCCTAAAGTTATAGCTTGTAAATAATCTGGAGATAAGCCATCTCCCTCCTCACCTAACAATTTAATGTCTCCATCAATTACATTATTTTTTCGCTGTTTTTTCAAACGACTATACCAGTCGTGAGCCACTACTCCATGCTCAGAAGGCAACAATCCTGAATACATAGTTGCATGATCTACACCCACTTGCGAATATAAGTAATTATAATCTGCCATCATCTTTTTCCCTTGAGAGAAAATCCGCTTCAATCCCCCCTCAGACAAATCATTTTGATAAATCATAAGCCATTCCGGATAAAAATTATTGACTGTTATTCCAACAACTAATTTTGTCTTGTTTTCCGATGCAAATAAGCCTATATTTAGCAATAGTACGATAGCCAATAGTAGTTTTTTCATAAGTTTCTAATTTTTATACAAAGATATAAATTGTTGACTGAGTTAGCAAGTAAAATTACAGAAGGACAAAGCTATATAATCATTTTCTTAAAAAAAATGACATATCTAAAATTGGATTGTTGCTAAGAAAGATTCAATCTATTGTGATAATTTACAGTCATTCATATAATCTTTCAAGTTTGTTTGCTATATTTACAACATAATCAGAATTTTAAATACCATGCAGAAGAGTACTCTCATCGAAAAACTACGCAAATACATTGCACGCTATGATATCACTCATTTCAATGAGGAACAATTAAAAAAGGTCGACCTAACGCTACCTGAAGTAAATATACATTTTTCTACTCCTGAAGAGATGGTTATAACTGTTTTAGCAACTGAAAGGAAATGCTTTGAAGAAATTTTTAGCGAATATAATTTTGAGGGCTGGAATGCAATAGACATCATGCTAATTGTCAGCAATGAAATTAATCAGCGCTTTTTTAATGTCAGTCCATCAGTTACAATTAGAGTCGCTGAAGTATTTCCCGAAATTTTCCAAGAACACCTTCGAAAACGCTCTGAATATGTTTTTGAAAAGATGAAAATCAATATCGAGAAAGGGATGCAACAAGGAATGTACAACAATGAAGTTTCAAGTGAAATGTATGCCCGTATGTTTATCGCAAAGCTAAATGATGTTCACAATCCAGACATTTATCCTCCTGAGACATTTACCTTTTCGACTATTTTCAATAGCCTAATAGATGATCTAATTAAAAGTGTTGCGAATAAGGATGGTCGATCATACTATAAACAACGCAAGCAATTATACGGTGTACTGAACTTTAGCCAAGTATAAGCCTATAACCTATTTATCAACAATAAAAAAGCCCTTCAAAATGAGGGCTTTTTTATTGTTGTTCTATTTTTTACCAGTATTTGGTTTGATTGGTTTTATATCTGGAAGTTTTTTACTATACCAAAGCATAAAAGCACCCCAGATCACAAATGGGATACTCAAAATCTGTCCCATATTTAGAGCCATTCCTATCTCCCAAGGTTCTTGAACCTCTTTTGCAAACTCTATAACAAAGCGAAATCCAAAAATCAATATTAAAAAAGAACCAAAGATAAAACCCATTCTCTTTTTCACATCCGTTCTCCAATACAGATACATCAATATACAGAAGCTAATTAGATAACATATTGCTTCATATAGTTGTGCTGGATGCCGTGGTAATTCTGGATTCTCAACACCAGCATTCATAAAACGAAATCCCCAAGGGAATGTGGTGGGCAGACCTATAATTTCAGAGTTCATCAAATTACCCATACGGATAAAAAATGCAGCTAAAGCAACAGCAACCACCACCCTATCTAAAACCCAAAATATAGATTTTCTACTAACTTTTTTAGAGTAATACCACAAAGAAACAACAATACCTATTGCAGCACCATGACTAGCCAAGCCTTGAAATCCAGTAAATTTAAACTCAGGATTAAAACGTACGGGTAGAATCATCTCCAATAAATGGTCACTATAATAATCCCAATCATAAAAGATACAGTGCCCTAAACGTGCTCCAAAAATGGTTGCAATAGCGACATAAATAAATAATTTATCCAACCACTCTAAAGGTAGATTTTCTGATTTAAACATCTTTTCTTCCACCTTGTATGCACAAATAAAGCCCACAGCAAATAGAAGTCCATAATAGCGAATAGATATACCTCCTAAATTAAATATTTCAGGACTTATATCCCAGTTTACAAATAGTGATAACATGATATTAAATGATTATAATGAACGATAGAAAACTCCTATCGTCCATTGTTGTTTTATTATTCAGCTTTTCCGTGACAGTTTTTATATTTTTGACCACTTCCACAAGGACAAAGATCATTACGCCCTACTTTAGGTCCGACTTTCACTGGTTCAGGTCGTTGCTTTTCACGAGTATCTCCAGCACCTTGTCTTTCTGTTCGACTTGCCTTTAATTTACTCAAATCGGCATGTTTCTGCTCTGCCTCACGTACATTTTCTGATTCCTGCATTGGAATTTGTCCTTTCATCAAAGTTGAAACCATTCCTTTGTTGATTTTTCCAATCATCGTCTCAAATAGATTGTATGATTCAAACTTATAAATCAATAATGGATCTTTTTGCTCGTATGATGCATTTTGAACAGATTGCTTTAGGTCGTCCATTTCACGTAAATGCTCTTTCCATGAATCATCGATATGCGCTAAAATAGTTGCTTTTTCAAACGAACGCATCAAATCTTGTCCCTCCGTTTTATACGCTTTCTCTAAATTTGTTGGCACATTGTACATCTTTACACCATCTGTAAAAGGCACTACAATATTTTTAAATACATCTCCCCGATTTTCAAATACATTTTTAATTACAGGAAATGCCTGATGCCCTATTGACTCAACTTTACGTTGATAAGCTTCACGCACATATTCATATAATTTATCTGTCAAATCATTTGCATTACTTTTTTTGAATTCATCTTCACCTACACTAAAATCAACAGAAAGTATACGTAAAACTTCCATTCGGAATCCTTCTAAATCATTCATAGGTTGATATTCTGATACCACAGACGAACAAACATCATAGGTGTTATTCGCTACAGCCACTCCTATGCGCTCACCCAAGAGTGCTTGACGACGTTGCTTATAAATAACAGTACGTTGTGAATTCATCACATCATCATATTCCAACAAACGCTTACGAATACCGAAGTTGTTTTCTTCCACTTTTTTCTGTGCACGTTCGATTGATTTTGTAATCATAGAATGTTGAATAACATCTCCATCCTCGTGACCTAAACGATCCATCACACGAATAATACGCTCAGAGCTAAATAGACGCATCAAATCATCCTCTAAGGATACAAAGAATTGAGATGAACCTGGATCTCCTTGACGTCCTGCACGACCACGCAACTGACGGTCTACTCGTCGTGAATCATGACGTTCTGTACCAATAATGGCCAAACCGCCTGCCTCACGAACCTCTGGAGTTAATTTAATATCGGTACCACGTCCTGCCATATTCGTAGCAATAGTCACCATCTTAGCTTGACCTGCTTCAGCAACAATATCAGCCTCACGTTGATGCAACTTAGCATTCAATACATTGTGCTTAATACCTCTTAGTTTAAGCATTCGACTTAATAATTCAGAAATCTCAACCGAAGTTGTACCCACCAACACCGGACGATCGGCATCAACTAGGCGAACAATTTCTTCTATGACAGCATTATATTTTTCACGCTTTGTTTTATATATAAAATCATTTGCATCATTACGTTGTATCGGTCTATTGGTAGGAATAACAACAACATCTAATTTATAGATATCCCATAACTCTCCTGCTTCTGTTTCGGCAGTACCTGTCATACCTCCCAACTTATTATACATACGGAAATAGTTCTGTAAGGTAATTGTTGCAAAAGTCTGACTTGCATCCTCTACTTTTGCTCCCTCCTTCGCTTCAATAGCTTGATGTAGACCATCTGAGTAACGACGTCCTTCCATGATACGACCCGTTTGCTCGTCTACAATCTTCACTTTATTATCCAACAATACATATGCAATATCCTTCTCAAACAAGGTGTAAGCTTTTAGCAATTGATTTACAGTATGCACACGTTCTGATTTTATAGCATAATGCTGCACCAACTCATCTTTCTTCGCCAACTTTTCCTTCTCATCTAAAGTTGTTTTCTCAATGACAGCAATCTCTGTTCCAATGTCTGGAAGCATAAAAAAATCAACAGTCAAAGTATCATGCCCATGATCTGTTAAGTCAATAGAGTTATGTTTTTCCTCTATTACAAAATATAAAGGATCAGTAATTTCAGGCATTCTACGATTATTATCCTGCATATACTCATTTTCTGTCTTAATCAACATCGACTTATTTCCTTCCTCACTCAAAAACTTAATCAAAGGCTTATATTTAGGTAAACCTTTGTGAGTACGAAGTAATAATACTCCACCCTCTTTTCGTTTTTTAGAATCATCACTAGCTAACAACTCTTTTGC